>NZ_RZTO01000884.1:0-2409 GCF_003997225.1 Mesorhizobium sp. M2C.T.Ca.TU.002.02.1.1 | reverse complement strand
GCGAGAAGCTGAAGGGCCACAAGCCGATTATCGCGGCAGCGCCCGAGCGGGGCAACGTCATCAACCTGATGGACGCGCTGAAGGCGAGCTTGTCGCAGCAGGCGAAGCCCCCGGCCAAGTCGAAGAGCAAAGCCGAGGAAGCGCCGGCAAAACCCGCCAGGAAGGCGGCCGCGGGCGGCGCGGCTGAAAACCCACTGAAGGCGAACCTGTTGAAGGCCGTCGGCAAGAGCAAGAAGTGACGGGAAATGCAGGGCCAGTGATCGTTCCCGGCGCAGTCTTCGGCGTCGTCGGCGCGCTGGCCGCCTTTCCGCTGCGCCTCGCTGTCCGTGAGGTCGAGCGCCGCCACGCCGAGCTGAGGCGCGGCGTCACCCGGCGCACCACCCATGTCGTGTTCGGCCGCGCGCTTCTCGCCAAGGCGGCGAAATCCGGCGATGTCGAGATCGAGCGCCGCGTGAAGGCGGAGCGCGAAGCAGGCCGCCAACTCCTCAGCGAGAACGGTTTCCTGCGCCTGCTCGGTCTGATGAAGGCGCCCGACGCCTCGTCGCTCTCCAGGCAGTCGCTTGTCGACCAGTCGCGGCTTGCGGGCGACGATCTCGACATGCTGTCGCTGTTCGACGCTTTCGAGCATGACGGCGAGCCTTATTCCTTCCGCGACCTGATCCTGGCGAGGAAATATGCCGGGCTGATCGCCAGCGGCGCCACTTGGGGCGCGATCGGGCGCTCCGTGCACCGCTCCGGCCCGGTGGCCTCGCTCACGGCAAAATCGCTCAATCTCGGCTCCCAGCATGGCCGTCCGGATGCGATCTATCTCGACGATGGGACGAGCGAGCTCGACGGCCAATTGCTGTTCGACCTGGGCTCGCCGGAAGACGACACGCTGGAGGAACTGTTCGCCGAGGCCGAGATGGCGGAAGAGCAGGGGCATCACGACGATGCGGCGGCGCTCTACCAGCGCTGCCTGGCGATCGACCCCAAGGATGCGATCGCCGCCTTCAACCGCGCCAACTGCCTGCGCGGCGCCGGCCGGATTGCCGAAGCCGCGCATGATTATGCCCGCGCGATAAAACTCGATCCGGGCTTCGTCGAAGCCTGGTTCAACCTTGCCGGCCTGATGAGCGACGAGGGCAAGGTCGCTTCGGCAAGGCGGCATCTGCAGAAGGCGATGGCGGTCGACAAGACCTATGCCGACCCTGTGTTCAACCTTGCGCGGCTGGAATTCGACGCGGGCAATCTGATCGAGGCGCGCAGGCTGTGGGTGCGGTATCTGGATCTCGACGCTGAGTCCGAATGGGCGCGGACTGCGCAGAAGGGCATCCAGTTCGTGGATCTGCACATGGCGCGCACGGCGGGGTGAGCTGCTGCCGTGGATAATCTTCCGCATTTAGCCAGCATAGGATTTTCCGCATGGTTTATCGTTCTGGCGATGCAGGAGGCCCGCGAGTTGCTCTACTACTGGAGCAATGGCTGGAACTTTTTCGAAGACAGCAAAATCACTTGGGGCACATACTACAACCGCAAAAGCTGGCCTTTCCCCCAACGCCCCGAGGACCGCATGTCAAACAAGCAGCGCGTTTGCTTCGGCCGGCCATTCTTCATGGTGATCGCGGGAACTTTCGCAGCCGTGTCCACCCATATTACCCTGCACCCGGAGCAATGGCACACGGAGGTCCACGGCTCGAAAATCACCTATCACTATATCGGGACACCCCAACCTGATGGGCACTAGCTTCCTCTTCGACGGCGATGACACCGCCCCCGTCACCATCCTGCTCGCCCATGGCGCCGGCGCGTCGATGGATTCGCCCTCGATGACCGCCACCGCCAAGGCGCTCGCAGCGGCCGGCTTCCAGGTCGCGCGTTTCGAGTTCCACTATATGGCGGCGCGCCGCTACGGCCACCGCAAGCCGCCGCCGCGCGCCGAGACGGTGAACCCCGAATACATCAAGGCGATCCCCGATCTACGCGCCAAGGGCGTGACCGGCAAGCTCATCATCGGCGGCAAGTCGATGGGCGGCCGCGTCGCCTCCATGGTCGCCGACGAGATGTTCGAAAAAGGTGAGATCGCGGGGTTGGTCTGCCTCGGCTATCCCTTTCATCCGCCGGGCAGGCCCGAGCAGTTGCGGACGAAACACCTCCTTGATCTGAAGACGCCGACACTGATCTTCCAAGGCACCCGCGACGAGTTCGGCACGAAAGACGAGGTCGCGACCTACGGCCTTTCCAATGCCATTGAGGTGGTCTGGCTGGAGGATGGCGACCATGACCTCAAGCCGCGCAAGGCCATCTCGGGCTTTTCGACGGCGGATCATTTGAAGACGGTTGCGGAGACGATAGTGGCTAAATTCGCGCAGCCCTCGGCTTCGCCCTAGGATGACGAAGCCGAGGGCTGCGCGAATTTAGCCACTATCG
>NZ_RZTO01000883.1:0-2413 GCF_003997225.1 Mesorhizobium sp. M2C.T.Ca.TU.002.02.1.1 | reverse complement strand
CCATGGCGATGCCCATCTTGACGATCTCGTCGGGGGCGGCACCATCGATGCGCCTGCCGTTGTATTGGATCTCGCCGGACCTGATCTTGCGCAGACCGGTGATGGCGCGAAGGATCGACGATTTGCCGGCGCCGTTAGCGCCGATCAGCGCGACGGTCTCACCCTCATTGACCTCGAGCGAGACGCCTTTCAGCGCATAGACGTGGTCGTAGTAGAGCTCGACATTGGCGAAGTTCAGGATCTGGTTCATAGGCCGATCGCCTCGTCTTCGCTGCCCAGATAGGCTTCGATCACCTTCTCGTTGGCCTGGATTTCCGACGGCGTTCCCTCGGCGATCTTCTGCCCGAAATTGAGCACGACGAGGCGGTCCGAAATCTTCATCACGGCCGGCATATCGTGCTCGACCAGAAGGATGGTCAGGCCGCGCCCGCGAAGGCGCCGCACCATTTCCACCATGCGCATGGTCTCGTCGTGGTTCATGCCGGCAAAGGGCTCGTCGAGCAGCAGGATGGAAGGGTTGGTGGCGAGACCGATGGCGATGCCCAGCGCGCGCAAATGGCCGTGCGGCAGGTTGCGGGCGGTCTCATTGGCGAGCGAGGAGAGGCCGAGCAGCGCCAGGATCTCGTCGGCCGATTGGCCGAAGGCCGCTTCGTCGGCCTTCGCCGTGCCGGTGCCGAGGAAGAAGCCGAACAGGCTCGCCTTCGAGCGCAGATGATGCGCGATGATGACATTGTCGCGCACGCTCATATTCTTGAAGATCGTCGTCTCCTGGAAGGTGCGCACCACGCCCCTGCGGGCGGCGATATGCGGGGCGAGACCGGAGATGCGTTCGCCCTTCAGGCGCACCTCGCCGGTTGTGGGCCTGAGGAAGGACGAGATCAGCTTGAACAAAGTCGACTTGCCGGCGCCGTTCGGACCGATCACCGACAGTATCTCCTTCTCGCGCACCGAGAAGGACACGTTGTTGACCGCAACCAGACCGCCGAAGCGCTTGGTGATGCCGGAGACCTCGAGCATTTCGGCCATCGTTCAACCCTTCTTCCGGGTCGTTTCGGCAAGGCTGAGCAGGCCGTTGGGCAGCACCAGCATCAGCACGATCATCAGGCCGGAATAGATGAGCAGTTGGAACTGGCCGGTCTGGAACAGAAGGTCCCAGCCGAAATAGAGCACCAGCGTGCCGAGCATCGGACCGAACACATAGCCGAGACCGCCGAGGAAGCAGTTCAGCATGAAGTTGACGGAATCGGTGACGGTGAAGCTCGACGGATAGATCGACTGCGAGATGGCGGCGAAGATGGCGCCGGAAACGCCGCCGAAGAAGGACGACACGGCGTAGGCGATGACGCGCAGCCAGGCGATGTTGACGCCGATCGAGGATGCGAGCTCCTCGTTCTGCTGCAGCGACTGGCAAAGCCTGCCGATGCGCGAATTGACCAGCCGGTACATGACCGCGAAGCAGACCACCATCAGCGTTACCGCCAGCAGATAGAAGGCGAGCCGCGAATTCTGCAGCGTAGCGAAATCCGGAATGATGGTCAGGCCGAAGATCGACAGGGCGCCGGGCAGCGGGATGCTGACGATGCCCTTGGCGCCGTTGGTGATCGGCAGCGCCAGCGCAAGCAGCCGCGCCACCTCGGTCAGCACCAGCGTTACCATGGCGAAATAGACGCCGCGCAGGCGCAGGATCGGCAGGCCGATCAGCACGCTTGCAGCGGCGCAGAAAAGCCCGGCCACTGGCAAGGTCAGCCAGAACGACCAGCCATGGTTCATCACCAGTATGGCCGAGACATAGCCGCCCATCAGCGCGTAGGCGCCCTGGCCGATGTTGATGCGGCCGATGTAGAAGGTGAGCCAGACGCCGGCGCTGGCGATGCTGAGCAGCGCCACCGAGGTCAGCGTGTAATAGAGGTCGAAGCGGCCGCTCGACGAGATCGCGACCGGCACGGCGATGAAGACGATCGCGAGGAAGGCGACGACCGCGGCGATCCTGGTGTTGCGATTGACGGTCATGGCGCGATCAACCCCACGGCTTGCCCATCAGCCCGTTGGGGCGGATCGACAGGAACACCATCAGGGCGGCGAAGATGACGAGATAGGTCACGTCGCCATATTCGCGCAGCACGGTGAGGCCGACCGACTCCATCATGCCGAGGATGAAGCCGCCGGCGATCGCGCCACCGACGACGCCGGCGCCGCCGATCATCACCATCAGGAAGGCCTTGATCGAGATCGGCCCGCCGATGCCGGAATTGACGCCGGTGATGGTGACTAGCAGCCCGCCGACGACACCCGCGAGCATGGCGCCCATGGCGAAGCCGATCATCGAATAGCGGTCGACGCGGACGCCCATCAGCTGGGCCGCGACGCGGTCCTGGGCGAGCGCCCGCATGGCCCGCCCAACCCGGCTGTACTG
>NZ_RZTO01000882.1:0-2415 GCF_003997225.1 Mesorhizobium sp. M2C.T.Ca.TU.002.02.1.1 | reverse complement strand
CCACTATGACTGCGATGTCTACCCCGCCCGCTGCGTCAGGCTG
Source organism: Mesorhizobium sp. M2C.T.Ca.TU.002.02.1.1 (assembly GCF_003997225.1). NCBI lineage: Bacteria > Pseudomonadati > Pseudomonadota > Alphaproteobacteria > Hyphomicrobiales > Phyllobacteriaceae > Mesorhizobium > Mesorhizobium sp. M2C.T.Ca.TU.002.02.1.1. The sequence continues at coordinate 2,372 of NZ_RZTO01000882.1, read as the reverse complement.
CCGGGCAACCGCTTCCGCCTGGAAATCGAGGACAAGCTGACCCTGCCGCGCACCGGCGACGGCAGCGTCGACGTCGATGCCGCCACCCAGCTTCTCACCGACGTGGTCGAACGCTGGGTGCGCGAGGATCCCGGACAGTGGATGTGGTTCCACAAGCGCTGGGAAATCAGCGGCCGCCGCCGCAAGAGGCAAAGGCAGACCAAAGAGATCGGCCAGATTTCCACGAAACCGTGAGCGGTTTTCCGCCCGGAAATTATCTTAAAGCGCGTCGCGATCTTTCAGACACCGGGGACGCTGCTCCGCATGCGGGAAGCGCCCCCGCGGCTCTGGATTGGATTCCCTCAAAGCGGAGCGGGGATGGTGAAATTCGGCCGGAACGTATCCATGGTGGCACCGTTGCGATCCTCGGAGAGCAAGGTGTCTGAACCGAAGCTTGCCCGCAGACCAACCACATATTTGTGGATGTTCACACTCCCAGAACCTTCGGAGAAGGTCAGGTGGTCCAGCTGGTAGCGGCCAAACACCGACCAAGGGGTCCCCGAGAATCGGTAAGTAGCCTGCAATGCCGCCGTGACAGTGTCGAAATGTCCGCCAAAGCCGGACAGCCGCGAGAAGCCGAGTTCACCATCGAAGCGAAGATTGTCCTGCGCGAAATATCGCACGACGCCGCGGCCGCCCCAATTGTCGAAATGTTCGGACTCGCCGCTGGCCCGCAACTGCCCATAATAGGCCTGACCGTAGAGCGTCACGTTGCCGAAATAGGCCTGAGCCTCGGGACCGACGGTGAAGGTGTAAAGGCCTGCGTCGCCGATACCCTCGTCCCCGCCATATCCGTTGATCGTCGCAAAGCCGCCGAGAGCATATGAGCTCGGATCGCGCCAGTAGCCGTGGATGGCGCCGCCATAGCTGTAGATGTTGGTTCCTTCCACCCACAGCGAATCGATCACCGCGTCGGTCTGGATGTTCCAGCGGGCGTCGATCGGAAAATTGATCCGAGCCGCGCCACCGGCGGCCGTGCCGTTTGCATCGTCCCCGGGTGTCGAGAAATGGAGACCGCCAAGATATATCTCGCCGTAGCCGGAAATATGCGGCTGTACGAATTCCTGGTCCAGAACCACCGGCGCGTCAGCGGCGAAAGCCGATGTTGCGGTCGCCACAATCGCGGCACCGAGAAGAAGTCGATGCATCATAGTCCCCCAAGCCCTAATTGACGCTTCCTCTTTATCACAACCGGCTAATACAGAGCAGCTTAAGCAATGCCGCGAGCAGTGTAAGCCGTTGTTTTGCGAAGCAGGTGAGGCATTGCAGCAACACTCCGAAAAGATGGATTGGAGCGGCGAAGCCGGCGGCAGCTTCGCCGCGCGCCATCTCGCAGAGCGCCTCAATTGGTGACGACGATCCGCGTGTTGCCGAAGCCGACTTCCTTCACCATCGTGTAGAAGGTCGCGGCATTGGCCGGGTGCAGGCGCACGCAGCCATGCGAGGCCGGGCGCCCGAGATTTCTCACCGCCCCGGTGCCGTGAATGGCGTAGCCGCCATGGAAGAACACCGAATAGGGCATCGGCGAGTTGTCGTATTTGCGCGAATACCACATCCGGGCCGTCCATTGCGGCCGGTAGCTGCCGCGCGGCGTGAAGTAGCCCTTGCGCGCGGTCGACACGCTCCAGCGATAGACCACCTGGCCGTATTTGCTGACGGTCATGGTCTGCGACGAGACGTCGATGTTGGCGACCAGCGTTGCCGCCTGGCTTGCGATGGACATGCCGAACAACGCGGTTGCCAGCACGGTTGCCATGAGAACGAACTTTTTCATGCGATCAAACCCCTTTGACTGCCCCCTGCCATCCACGCGGTTTTCCATCTTTTTGCCGGCAGGTGCGTTAAGTACCACACACTCGTTGACGAATCCGCCAATCCAATGCGGTGCATTTGAACGATTTTCCCGGTATAGTTGCCGCCGCGACACGCACCCTCTGGAGTTTAGGCAGGGGCGTTGGGCCATGCCTGGATCGTCGAGTGGCAATGAGCGACTGCTTGCTTGCAAAAGTGCTGCGTTCCTTCTTCAATCCGCCGCATGGATGAACGACTTCTCAAGGCGGTCGAGGACCGGACCGACGACCTCGTTGCGCTGACCGCGGACCTGATCCGCTTCCCAACCGTCAACCCGCCAGGCGAGGCCTACCGGCCATGCGCGGAGTTTCTTGGCGCCCGCCTGAAGAAACTCGGCTTCGAAACCGAATTCATCCGTGCCGAGGGGGCGCCAGGCGATAGCGACCGCTATCCGCGCGTCAACGTCGTCGCCCGCTTCGATGGCCGCTCGCCTGGCCCCTGCGTGCATTTCAACTCACATATCGACGTGGTCGAGGCCGGCG
>NZ_RZTO01000881.1:0-2423 GCF_003997225.1 Mesorhizobium sp. M2C.T.Ca.TU.002.02.1.1 | reverse complement strand
GGAAAAGCATGCGCTGCACGTCAAGACCGGCAAGCCGATGCCGAAGGACCTGCTCGACAAGATGCTCGCCGCCCGCACCTTCGGCGCCGGCTTCGCCACGGTCGAGTTCACCGCCTCGGCGCTGATCGACATGGCCTATCACGCGCGGCCGGACGCGCCGGCCGAGCCGCTCCGCTACGAGGCTGAGACGTTGGAAAAGCTGCACATGCCAGACACGGTCGCGATGCGGCATCGCACCCCGCATTTCGGCCACGTCTTCGCCGGCGACGGATATTCAGCCGGCTATTATTCCTACATGTGGTCGGAAGTGCTCGACGCCGACGCCTTCTCGGCCTTCGAGGAGACGGGCGACGCCTTCAATCCCGAATTGGCCGAGCGGCTGCGCAAGAACATCTATGCCGCGGGCGGGTCGAAGGATCCGGAAGAATTGTACACGGCGTTCCGGGGGAAAATGCCTTCGCCCGAGGCGATGATGGTGAAGCGAGGGCTGGTGTGATTGGCTAATCTCCCCCTTGTGGGGGAGATGGCCGGCAGGCCAGAGGGGGCGCTGTCCCGCCGGCGTGTCCGTGCTTGGGTCGGCCGTGCCAGCGCTTCGTCATCCTCGGGCTTGACCCGAGGATCCATGCCGTGACCGTCGCCGAAGGGTGCAGCGGAGCAGAATTCTCAACCGTTGCAGAGCCTTGGCGTCACGGCATGGATCCTAGGGTCTGCGCGCGTCGCTTCGCTCCTTGCTCCGCCCTAGGATGACGACCTCAACGGTCGCGATCCTTCGCGCCCCCCTCTGCCCTGCCGGGCATCTCCCCCACAAGGGGGGAGATTGGCTGTTTCCACGGATCCGCCACCCTCGGCCATATCGGCCTCGTCAGCTTCCTGTAATCCGTCACCGCCGGGTTGCTCGGATAGGAACTCGGCGCCGCCAAATAGATGATTTCCGCCGCGATCGGCGCGAAGCCGGCGTAGAAATGGTTGGTCGACTTGATCAGCAGGATGTCCTTCGACAGCGGATCGATGCCGATGTTGGAAAAGATGTCCGGCTCGAAGGTCTGGGTGCGGTTGGTATTGAGGATGACATCGACCTCGGTGCCTTCGATGCGCACCACCGCTGACTGCCCCAGCGTCACCCGGCTCGGGCCGAAGCTTTGCCAGCCTTCGCTAACCGCCTTCAGCACCGTGACGCGCGCGTCGATCGGCTCGCCGGCCTGAGGGCCGGCCTTGCCGCCGAAGCGCAGGTCGATCACCGCGCCTTCGCCAGCGGCATGGCAGAACGTCACCGCGATCGGGTCCCAGATCGTCGCCACGCCCACCTTGGTCACGCCGCGCGCCAAGAGCTCGCGCAGCACGATGGTGCCGTCGCCCGGCACGCCGCCGCCGGGATTGTCCCAGATGTCGGCGATCACCACCGGCTTGTCCTGGCGCGTCGCGCGGACGCCAAGCGCCTGATCGATGCCCGCCTGGGCGGAAAGCATCGTCATCGCCGTCTGTTCGCGCAGCGCATAGAGCTCTCGCCCGAGCTTTTCCGCCAGCGCATCGCCCTTTGCCTTGTCGTTGTCGGTGACGACCAGGATGCGCGTGCCCATCTCCGGTACATCGGCGGCCATGAAGCCGTGGATGACCGACACCGACAGCACGCCGTCCTTGCCGTGCAGCGCCTTGATCCTGTCGACGAAGGAGCGCATCGGCTCGCGGCTGGTCGGCAGCACCTGGATCATGCGGCAGTCGAAGGTCGAGATCACCGGCTTGATCTCGCCGCGCGCCGCGGCAAGCCCCAGCTCGACGACATGCTCGCCGCGCTCGTAGAAATCGGTGTGCGGGAATTCGAGGAAATAGGCCATGACATCGCAGGCCGCGACGCGCTTCGGCGTCAGATGGCTGTGCGGATCGAACTCCGAGGCGATCACCACTTTCGGGCCGACGATGGCGCGCACGCGCTCCAAGAGATCGCCCTCGCAATCGTCATAGCCTTGCGCCACCATGGCGCCATGCAAGCCAAGGATGACGGCATCGACCGGCAGCGCAGCCTTGAGCTGGTCGAGGATCTCGTTGCGCAGCGCCTCATAGGTTTGCCGCTGCACCAGCCCGCCGGGCTCGGCCCAGGTCGCCGTGCCTTCGATGACCGTCAGCCCTTCGTTCGCGGCGCGCTTGCGCAACGCCACGATCGGCGAGGAGCAGAGCGTGGGCGTCTCCGGGTGCTTTCCAGGTCCGGCATAGAAGGCCATTTCGAAGGAGGCCCGGTCGGTCGGCACCGGCGAGAAGGTGTTGGTTTCCGTCGCCAGCGAGGCGGTGAAGATGCGCATGAACTTTTCCTAGGTGGATGCTATTTGACCGCCCCGAGCGCGAGGCCCCGGACGAGGTAGCGCTGCAGCCAGATGAAGAGGATCGCCACCGGCAGCGTCGCCAAGAGCGTGGCCGCCATGACGTGGTGC
>NZ_RZTO01000880.1:0-2423 GCF_003997225.1 Mesorhizobium sp. M2C.T.Ca.TU.002.02.1.1 | reverse complement strand
GCGCCGAGGAGATCCTGCTCGACGGCGATAAGGAGGCCGAGGGCAAGGCTTATTTCAGGCTCGGCGGCGTCGACCATTCGGGCGACCACAGGCAACTCCTGTGGGCCTTCGACGACAAGGGCTCGGAGTTCTTCACGCTGCGCGTGCGCGATCTCACGAGCGGCAAGGACCTTGCCGACCAGATTCCGGACACGGGCGGCGGCGGGGTCTGGGACGCCGGCGACGACGGCTTCTTCTACACCCGTCTCGACGACAATCATCGCCCGTCGAAAGTGTTCTTCCACGCGCTCGGCGACAGGCCCGAGAACGACCGGCTGATCTATGAGGAAACCGATCCGGGCTTCTTCATGGATGTCAGCGGCACGCGCGCCAATGACTGGATCATGATCGGCATCAACGACCATGAGACTTCGGAATACCGCCTGCTGCCCGCCAATGATCCATCGGCCGAGCCGAAGTTGGTGGCGGTGCGCGAGACGGGACTGCAATACGACCTGGAAGAAGGCGGCGACATCTTCTTCATCCTCACCAATGCCGATGGCGCCAAGGACTTCAAGATCATGACCGCTCCGGTCGCCAACCCGGTGCGCGCCAACTGGCAGGAACTGGTGCCGCATGAGCACGGGCGGCTGATCCTGTCGGTGCTCGGCTTCAAGCATTACATGGTCCGGCTCGAGCGCAAGGACGGACTGCCGCGCATCGTCGTGCGCGAACGCGCCAGCGGCGAGGAGCATTTCATCTCCTTCGACGAGGAAGCGTTCTCGCTCGGTCTCTCCGGCTCCTACGAATACGACACGGAGACGATGCGCTTTACCTATTCGTCGATGACGACGCCGGCGCAGGTGTTCGACTACAATATGCGCAGCCGCGAGCGCGTGCTCTTGAAAACGCAGGAAGTGCCCTCAGGCCACGATCCCGAGCACTATGTCACGCGCCGGCTGATGGCGCCGGCCGCCGATGGCGAGCTGGTGCCGATCTCGCTGCTCTACCATCGCGAGACGCGGCTCGACGGTTCCGCGCCCTGCCTGCTCTACGGCTACGGCTCCTACGGCATCACCGTTCCTTCCGCCTTCAACACCAACTGCCTGTCGCTGGTCGACCGCGGCTTCGTCTATGCCATCGCGCATGTGCGCGGCGGCAAGGACAAGGGCTACGGCTGGTACGAGGACGGCAAGCGGGCAAGGAAGATGAACACCTTCACCGACTTCATCGCCTGCGCCCGCCATCTCGTCGCCGAGCGCTACACAAGGCACGACCGCATCGTGGCGCAGGGCGGCTCGGCCGGCGGCATGCTGATGGGGGCGATCGCCAACATGGCGCCGGAGGATTTCGGCGGCATCGTCGCCGAGGTGCCTTTCGTCGACGTGCTTACCACCATGCTCGACGCCAGCCTGCCGCTGACGCCGCCGGAGTGGCCGGAATGGGGCAATCCGATCGCGTCCGCCGACGACTACGAGACGATCGCGGCCTATTCGCCCTATGACAATGTGGCGGCGCTCGACTACCCGCCGATCCTGGCGCTGGCGGGCCTCACCGATCCACGCGTCACCTATTGGGAGCCGGCGAAATGGGTGGCAAGGCTGCGGGAGCGCAAGGCAGGCGGCAACCCGGTCCTGTTCAAGATCAACATGGAGTCCGGTCATGCCGGCGCATCGGGCCGCTTCTCGCGGCTGGAGGAGATCGCCTACATCTATGCCTATGCCCTGAAAGTGACCGGCAAGGCCTGATTTTCCGCTCGCAATCCGCAAGACCGCGCGTTAGGCAATGCACGGTCATCTCGGGCGCGGTCATTTTGATGCCACGTTCGGGCCGGCCAATCTCCATGCAACAAGGTTCGTCATGCTGCTCGTCGACACCTATCTCGACAAATCGTCCATCCAGGGCATCGGCGTCTTCGCCAGGCATCGCATCCCGAAGGGAACGCTGATCTGGAAGCTCGACCCGCGGTTCGACCGGCGCATTCCCGTCGACACCTATGAGAGCCAGACGGGACCGGTGAAATCCTATCTCGACCGCTATTCCTATCCGGACCGGCACGACCCGAGCTACATCGTGTTCGAAGCCGACGACGCGCGCTACATGAACCACGACGACGATCCGAACTGCGACGTCTCCTCGCCCGAGGAGACTTACGCGCTGCGCGACATCGCACCGGGCGAGGAACTCACCTGCAACTACAATCACTTCTTCGAAAACGGCTTCGATTTCCTGGGCGACCGCCACCCGTAAGATGCGGGTGAAAGGTCAACTCGCCGGCTTGCGCGCCGGATAGCCGTTGGGATGCGGCGGGACGGCTTTGAGATAGGCGGCGATCGCGGCGCGGTCGTCGGCCGTCAGCTGCGCCATGTTTTTCTGCACATCGACCATGGCGCCGCCAACGGAATCGAAATCGGGCGTGAAGCCGGTCTCGAGATAGTTGGCGA
>NZ_RZTO01000087.1:0-12393 GCF_003997225.1 Mesorhizobium sp. M2C.T.Ca.TU.002.02.1.1 | reverse complement strand
CTCGAGCACGAGCACGGAGGCGCGCGTGCCCCAGGCTCCCGCAAACACAATGGCTCCAGCCAACACGATGGCGCCCGCCAACAAGATGGCGCCGGCGAACAACGCCATGGCGCCGGCCAACAACGCGACGGCTCCGGCCGCAACGACGCCCGCTCAGGCGCCCGCCGCCGAGGGGCCGACGCTACCGACCTTCGACGTCGTGCGCGTCGAGGGCAATGGCTCGATCGTGGTCGCCGGCAGCGCCGCGCCCAACGCCAAGGTCGAGATCCTGAATGGCGGCACGGTGCTCGGCTCGACCGATTCCGGCCCCGACGGCGCCTTCGCCATCGTGCTCGACGATCCGCTGAAGCCCGGCGACTACACGATCACGCTGCGCCAGACAGTCGGTGGCACGACCGTCGCCTCGGCCCAGACCGCCGTCGTCTCGGTCCCGCAGAGCCCGACGGGCCAGGTGCTGGCCATGGTCGAGGAGCCCGGCAAGGCCTCGCAGTTGATCACCGTGCCGCAGGCCGAGAGCAAGGCGGCAGCGCCGGCCGCTAGCGATCAGGCGGCAGCGGCCCCGGCGACGACGGCTCCGGCTGAGCCCAGCGCCGGCCCGGCGCCGGCTGCGACCGCGCCAGCCGCCACGGACCAGGCGAGCGCGCCGGCTGCGGCCGCCGCGGCGGAGCCCAAGATCACCGTTGAAGCGGTCGAGATCGACGGCAGCAAGATCTTCGTCGCCGGTACGGCCGATCCGGGCCGCAAGGTGCGCGCCTATGCCGACGCCATCCTGCTCGGCGATGCCAAGACCTCGCCCGACGGCCATTTCCTGATCGAGGCGACGCGCGACATTCCGGTCGGCAGCTACACCATCCATGTCGACGGGCTGGACGATGACGGCGTCAAGGTCGTCGCCCGCGCCGCCGTGCCGTTCGAACGTGAGCCCGGCGAGTCGATCGCCGCCGTCGCACCGAATGAAATAAAGACAGGCGAGGCCAAGCCGGCGGAAACCGAACTCGCACAGGTCCAGGGCGCCGGGTCCTCCCTGGCCACGGAGGCCAAGCCGGCCGAGGCGCCCGCGACCGCTGAAACCAAGCCAGTCGCAACGGCCGAAGCGGCCAAGCCTGCCGAGGCCCCTGCCAAGGTCGCTGAAGCGACGCCTTCGACAGACGTGCCCGAGACGGTCGCGCCCAAGCTCGAGCATACCGACGGCGCCGTCATCATCCGCCGCAACGACACGCTCTGGCGCATCTCGCGCCGTGTCTACGGCCATGGCGTGCGCTATTCGACCATCTATCTCGCCAACCAGGACCAGATCCGCGATCCCGACCGCATCTGGCCGGGCCAGGTGTTCAAGGTGCCCTCCAAGTCGAAGGAAGGCGAGGACGCCGACATGAAGGCCATGGGCGAGCAGATGACCACGCCGAAGACGGAGTAGCGATTTCGTCATCCTAGGGCGGAGCAAGGAGCGAAGCGACGCGCGCAGACCCTAGGATCCATGCCGTGACGGCTGCCGAAGGATGCAGCGGTGCAGAAATGGCCGCTCTTTAGTGTCATCGGCCAGGACAGGTGAGAATTCTCGATCGCCGGGATGTTTTGACGTAACGGCATGGATCCTAGGGTCTGCGCGCCGCTTCGCGGCGCTCCGCCCTAGGATGACGAACGCGAATGGCGGGCGCCTCACCTCAATCTCCCCATCCGCCTAGCTTGCCCTCTCAGCATCCATCGTCTATCGCCGATGAACGATGGACGAATCCCCCGAAACCCGCTGCAGCGACAGCCACGCCATGGCGCTGCGCCTGGCCGCATTGTCGCATCCGGCGCGCATCGAGATCCTGAAGCGCTTGTCGGCCAGCCGCTGCTGCTCGTGCCGTGAGGTGGTCGACCATCTCGATCTCGCCCAGTCGACCGTCTCGCAGCATCTGAAGGTGCTGGTCGAGGCGGGGCTGGTTCGCTTCGAGGCCGATCGGCAGCGCTCGCGCTATGCCGTCGACCATGCCGCGCTGGCCGGTGTGTCGGCCTCGCTCACCCAACTCGTCAACTCCTGCTGCCCCCCATCCAAAAGGCAAGACTAGTGGCCGAAAAGACCGTATCCGCCGAAGCCGGCACCCTCACGACCCTGCGCAACCTCTGGCCCTATATGTGGCCGGCCGAGCGCGCCGATCTCAGGGCCCGCGTCACTTGGGCGACGCTGCTTCTGGTCGTCGCCAAGGTCACCCTGGTCGCCGGCCCGTATTTCTTCAAATGGGCGACCGATGCGCTGGCCCATGCCGCGAAGACGCCGCCGCCGCTGCCGGCCTTCCTGCTCGCGCCGGTTATGCTGGTCATCGCCTACAACGTGCTGCGCCTGATCCAGCTCGGCTTCAACCAGTTGCGCGACGCGCTGTTTGCCCGCGTCGGACAATATGCGGTGCGCCAGCTCGCCTACCGCACCTTCGTCCACATGCACGAGCTGTCGCTGCGCTTCCACCTCGAGCGCCGCACCGGCGGCCTGTCGCGCATCATCGAGCGCGGCACCAAGGGCATCGAGACGATCGTGCGCTTCATCATGCTGAACACGGCGCCGACCATCCTCGAATTCGCGCTGACGGCCGGCATCTTCGCCTTCACCTATGGCTGGAAATATGTCGCGGTCGTCGCCGTCACCGTCTGGCTCTATGTCTGGTTCACGGTCAAGGCGAGCGACTGGCGCATTTCGATCCGCCGCGACATGAACGACAGCGATACCGACGCCAACACCAAGGCAATCGACTCGCTGCTCAACTTCGAAACGGTCAAATACTTCACCAACGAGCGCATGGAGGCCGAGCGGTTCGATCGCTCGATGGCGCGCTACGAGATCGCCGCGACCAAGACCTGGACATCGCTCGGCTGGCTGAATTTCGGCCAGGGCCTGATCTTCGGCCTGGGCACGGTCATCGTCATGTGCATGTCGGCGCTGGAAGTGCAGGCCGGCACGCAGAGCGTCGGCGACTTCGTCTTCATCAACGCCATGCTGATCCAGCTTTCGGTGCCGCTCAATTTCATCGGCTTCATCTACCGCGAAATCCGGCAGGGGTTGACCGACATCGAGCACATGTTCGACCTGCTCGACGTGCCTCAGGAGATCGTCGACAAGCCGGACGCCAAGCCGCTGGAGGTCGGCCCCGGCAAGGTCGAGTTCCGCGACGTGCATTTCTCTTACGATCCGAATCGCAAGATCCTGAAAGGCGTCTCCTTCGAGGTGCCGGCCGGCAAGACGGTGGCGATCGTCGGCCCGTCGGGCGCCGGCAAGTCGACCATTTCCAGGCTTCTGTTCCGCTTCTATGACGCGCAGAGCGGCCAGGTGCTGATCGACGGCCAGGACATCCGCGACGTCACGCAGGAGAGCCTGCGCGCGGTGCTCGGCATGGTGCCGCAGGACACCGTGCTCTTCAACGACACCATCGCCTACAACATCCGCTACGGCCGCGTCGGCGCCAGCGAGGACGAGGTGCGCAAGGCGGCCGAACTCGCCCAGATCGGGCCCTTCATCGACAAGCTCCCCGAAGGCTACCGCTCGATGGTCGGCGAGCGGGGCTTGAAACTGTCGGGCGGCGAAAAGCAGCGCGTGGCGATCGCCCGCACCATCCTCAAGGCGCCGCCAATCCTGATGCTCGACGAGGCGACCTCGGCGCTGGACACCCAGACGGAGCAGGAGATCCAGGCGGCGCTCGATCTCGTCAGCAAGGGCCGCACCACCATCGTGATCGCGCATCGCCTGTCGACGGTGATTTCGGCCGACGAGATCATCGTGCTGAAGGACGGCCAGATCGCCGAGCGCGGCACGCATGCCGCACTTCTGGCCAGACACGGCCTCTACGCCTCGATGTGGGACCGCCAGCGCGAAGCGACCGAAGCGGAAGAGCGTCTGCGCATCGCACGGGAAAGCGACGAGCTGGGGGTGATCGTGAGGAGAAGGACGTCGGAGGTGAGCTGAGACGATGGAGCGCTAATCTCCCCCCTTGTGGGGGAGATGCCCGGCAGGGCAGAGGGAGGCGCTGTCCCGCCGACCCTGTCGACGCTTTCCACATCCACAAATATCTGCCGGCTCGCGGTTCGTCCTCGCTGAAATCAGAAAGGAAGCGTTCCTTCGCGCCCCCCTCTGTCCTGCCGGACATCTCCCCCACAAGGGGGGAGATCAGCAGCTTCGGCGCCGCGCCTCCCAACAGTCGAAAATCCCCCTTGACCTCAACCTATCTTGAGCTTGCAAACCGTCTCCGGGCCACCTGCCAGGCAACCTTCCAAACGGAGATGGACAAAAATGAGCACCAATAACCACCGCACCGGCAGTGTCTTCCGGGTCGACAAATTCGTCGTGCCGATCGAAGCGCGCGACGAAATCCTGAGCAAGGCCAGGATGACGCATGAATTGCTGCGTCAGCAGGAAGGCTTCGTGCAGGATTTCCTGCTCGAACAATTCTCCGGCCCGGGCGAGTTCAACATCGTCACCATGGTCGAGTGGGAAAGCCAGGCCGCGGTCGACAGGGTGGTGCCGATCGTCAAGGCAGCGCATGAGCGCATCGCCTTCAGCGCGCAGGAAACGATCGCGCGTCTCGGCGTGAAAGCCGACATCGCCAACTACCAGCGCGTGCCGGAGGTGTAGGACGGCCATCCGGTTCCCGGCGCGGACACGGCGATGCTCAGCACCTGACCGGTGCGGGCGTCGCTCACCATATGCTCGAAACCGCGCCATTCGGCGGCGAGGATGAACAGCGTCCTGCCGTCGGCTCCGCCAAGCATGCAGGCAAAGCAGCCGCGATCGACCTCGACACTGTCGATTTTCTCACCGCCTTCGCGCACCCTGACACAGTGGCGGTTGGGCACGTCGGCATACCAGACGCAACCTTGGGCATCGATGCAGATGCCGTCGGGATAATCGTTGCCGAGATCGGCCCAGACGCGCCGGTCGGAAAGGCTTCCGTCTGCGCCGATGTCGAAGGCGGTGAGCCGCCTGGCGTGGGACTCGGCGACGACCAGCGTCCGGTTGTCCGGCGTCACCGCCATGCCGTTGGCGAAGGCAATGCTGTCGGCCACCTGTCGCACCGCGCCGTCCGGCGTGATCAGCACGATGGTGCCTGGTCCGAAATGCTCGCCCGCCGCCGGCGCCGGCCCGCCGCCATTGACGTAGATGTTGCCGCGCCCGTCGACGACGATTTCGTTCCAGGGGTTTTTCGAGAGGTTTCTCAGGTCGGCATGGGTGACGAGCGTTCTGTCCGCTTCCTGCCGCAGCAGAAGGCCTTCCCGACCGGAAACGACAAGCAATCGCCCATCCGGCAGCCAGTCGATCGAATAGGGCAGGACAGCCGGCACCGTGAGCGCGACCTCACCCTTGCCGTCTTCGGCCACGGCCACGATCTCTCCGGTGCCCCAGTTGCAAAGCCAGAGCCGGCTGTCATGCCAGCGCGGTGACTCGCCAAAGGCCAGGCCCTCCGTGACGATAGTGGCTTTCCTAGTGCTGCTCGATGACGACATTGGCTGGCTCCATGGGGCGTTGTCCAACCAAGGACGGATGAGATCGCCAGGCTCCTACAGTCAGCGCCGAAAGTCACGGCTGTCGGCGAGCCACCGATCCTCCTCCATTGTTGCGTTGCGGGGAGGGGGGCTTTCCGCTATTGAGGCGCAACCTGAAACAGGGACCGCCCCCAGCCCTATGACGCTTCTCGACTCGGTCAAGAATACGTTCGTCCCGATTCATCGCGAAGGCTATCCCTTCATCGCGGCCTTCGCCGCGGCGACGCTGTTTCTCGGCTATTTCTCCTCGATCCTGTTCTGGATCGGGCTGATCCTCACCGCATGGTGCGTCTATTTCTACCGCGATCCCGAGCGCGTCACGCCGGTCGACGACCGGCTGGTGGTGAGCCCTGCCGATGGCGTGATCTCGGCGGTTGGCCCGGCCGTGCCGCCGAGCGAACTTGGCCTGGGCTCGGGCGAGATGACCCGCATCTCGGTGTTCATGAACGTGTTTTCCTGCCACATCAACCGCGCTCCGGTGCGCGGCCGCATCACGCGCATCGAGCACAAGCCCGGGAAGTTCCTCAATGCCGAGCTCGACAAGGCAAGCGCCGAGAACGAGCGCAACGGCCTGGTCATCGACAGCCCGAACGGCACCATCGCCGCCGTCCAGATCGCCGGCCTGGTGGCGCGGCGCATCGTCTGCTGGGCCGAGGCCGGCAGTACGATCGCCATCGGTGAGCGTTTCGGCCTCATCCGCTTCGGCTCGCGCGTCGACGTCTTCCTGCCGTCGAATGCTGTGCCGCGCGTCGCGGTCGGCCAGACGGCTGTGGGTGGCGAGACCGTGCTTGCCGAGTTCGGCGGCGCGGCGGTGACGCCCTTGGTCAGGATTTCCTGAGCGTTGGGCGCGCCGTTCAAGAAATTCGAGGCCCATGCCAGCGGCGGTCCGCGCATCCGCGAGATCCCGATGCGCATGGTGCTGCCCAATCTGGTCACGGTGCTTGCCATCTGCGCCGGGCTTTCGGGCATCCGCTTCGCCTTCGAGAACCGCTTCGAGATCGCGGTGGTCATGGTGCTGCTCGCCGCCTTCCTCGACGGCATCGACGGGCGGCTGGCGCGCATGCTGAAGGCCACTTCGAAATTCGGCGCGCAGATGGATTCGCTGGCCGATATCGTCAATTTCGGCGTGGCACCGGCCCTGGTGCTATACGCCTTCCTGCTCGATCGCGCCGGCTCGCCGGGCTGGATCGCGGCACTCCTTTTCACCATCGCTTGCGGCATGCGGCTCGCCCGCTTCAACGTGCTGGCCGAAGACCACGACCAACCCGCATGGCAGACCGAATATTTCGTCGGCGTGCCGGCTCCGGCCGGAGCGGTGCTGGTCATGCTGCCGCTCTATCTTTATTTCCTGCGGCTGGGGCTCGAGCCCTCCCGGCCGGCCGCCTTCGTCGCCACCGGCTTCACCGTGCTCATCGCTTTCCTACTGGTCAGCCGCCTGCCGGTTTACTCGGGCAAAAGTGTCAAGGTGCCGGGCGACAGGGTGCTGCCGGTCATCCTCGGCGTGGTGCTCTATATCCTCCTGTTGATGACCTACCCCTGGTACACGTTGACCGCTTCGGTCGCGGGGTACCTGCTGTTCCTGCCGTTCTCGGTGCGCGCCTATTCCAAGCGCGCCATGCGCGAAGGCGAGAAGGTGCCGCCGTCGGATATCGGGTAGCTGGTAATCTCCCCCCTTGAGGGGGAGATGTCGCCGAAGGCGACAGAGGGGGTCGCTGCGCGTGAAGCGCCAACCCCTGCGACGCCGCAATGGTGTTGGCGTTCTACGCGCCAGGACCCCCTCTGGCCGCTTCGCGGCCATCTCCCCCTCGAGGGGGGAGATCAAGCCGCCGCACTTAACCCCAACCTATCGATCGCCAGTTTGCGCGCCGAGATGTAGTCCGTCTTGCCCGAGCCCAGCACCGGGATTTCTTCCACCTTGATGATGTCGTTGGGCACCATCAGCTCGGCCGCGCCAGCCTTCCTGCCGAACTGGCGCAACTCCTCGGCATTGGCGTCGTCCGCCGTGGTCACCAGCACGATGCGCTCGCCGCGCCGCTTGTCCGGCACGGCAACCGCGGCGTGGCGCTCTTCCGGCCACAGCGACTGCACCAGCATCTCGACGGCGCCCAGCGACACCATCTCGCCGGCGATCTTGGCGAAGCGTTTGGCCCGCCCGCGGATAGTGATGAAGCCCTCACGGTCGATCGAGACGATGTCGCCGGTGTCGTGCCAGCCTTCCAGCGGCTGCAATTCGCCCGGACGGTCGGCGCTCATGTAGCCCATCATCATATTCGGCCCGTCGAGCCACAGCCGGCCGCCCTCGGCGATGCCTTCGACCGGCTCCAGCTTCATGCGGATGGCCGGCAGCGGCCGCCCGACCGTGCCGTCGCGGCCATGGATGGCGGTGTTGACCGCCACGACGGGCGCGGCCTCGGTCAGCCCGAAACCTTCGACGATCGAGGCCTGGAAACGGTCGCGGTAGGTTCGCCGCGTCTCCGGTTTCACCGCTTCCGCGCCGGCCACGACGAAGCGCAGGCTGGAGAAGTCGCCGTCCTTGGCGGTGCGGGCATAGTTGGCGAGGAACGTATCAGTGCCGAACATCACCGTCGGCTTCACCTTGCGGGCGATCTCGGGGATGATCTTGTAGTGAAGCGGCGAGGGGTAGAGGAACAGCTTTATGCCCAGCACCAGCGGCAGGATGGTGCCGCCGGTCAGGCCGAAGGAGTGGAAGGCCGGCAACACGTTGAGCAGGATGTCGGCCGGCGAGACGGAGACGCGCGCCTCGGCCTGCATGACATTGGCAAGCAGGCTGCGGTTCGACAGCACCACCGCCTTCGGCGTGCCTTCCGAGCCGGAGGTGAACAGGATCACCGCTGGTTTGCCCGCCTGCTGCCGCTGCAGCGGGAAGCGCCACAAAAGCGCGGCCGCGACCTTGTCCAGCGCCGTCACGCCGGCGCGCACGTCTTCCAACCACAGCATCTTCGCGCCGCCCGCCTCGACCGCGGCAATGATGTCGTCGATGCCTGCCTTCTCGATGAAGGCGCGAGAGGAAACGACCGTCCTGATGACGGCGGTCCGGATCGCCGCGGTCACGCTCGCCGGACCGGCGGTGTAGTTGATCATGGCCGCAACGCGGGCCGCAGAGATCAGGCCGACGAAGGTGAGCACCACGCCATTGGCATTGGGCAACAGCACGCCGACCGCCTCGCCCGGCGCCGTCACCGCCTCGAAACGGCGTCCGAGCACGCGCGCGCCGATGAACAGCTTGCGGTAGCTGAGCGAGCCGGAAATCACATCCTCGATGATCGGGCGCGAAGGGCCGATGCGGTCGGCGGCGTCGCGCATGGCGAGGAACAGGCCGCGGTCGAGATTGGTGCCGTAGAGCCGCGCCTCGGCGAAACGGTCGAACAGCGCGTTGGTGTTGGAGGCCATGTCGGGGTTGCGTGCCACCAGTTCGGCGATGGTCATCGGCTCCAGCGCGCTCACCGAAAGCCGCGGGAACCAGTGCCTGGGTGCTTTCTCCTTCGGCGTCAATGAAACAGGCAGGTCGCGCGTGCCGGCGACGAAGATCGGCACGATGCGGGCATCGGCCTGCATGGCGATCCGGGTGATGGCGCGAAACAGGCGGAAGGATTTGACGTCCGGCTCGACATTGTCCGGCAGGTAGACGGCAAGCCGCCCCTTGCCCTTCAGCACGCGCACCAGCCGCCGGCTGACGAAGACATGCTCGGCATTGAAGGCGATGGTGCGCGCGAGCTCGCGCCACGGCTCCAGCCAAGGCGAGCGCGCCGAGGCTTCGTCCAGGATGTGCAGCGTGTCGTCGGGAAGCAGCGACAGCATCAGCGCCGGCTCGATGCGCGACTGGTGCGAGACCACATAGATCACCGGCGTGTTGGCGCTTCGGGCAACGCGAATGCGGTTGTCGGCGATGCGATAGGCGAGCTTGAACGGCACATAGAGCAGCGCCTGCGTGTAACGCAGGTCGAGCCGGAACCTCTCGATCAGCGCGATCAGCAGCCAGGCAAAGACAAGGCCCGCCAGCAGCGCCAGGGTCAGGATCATGCCGCTCTCTCCCAGTCTCCTCCAGGGCGCGGCTCTTGAGCGGCCGCTTCGGTGGCAGAGGGTAGCGGAAGCGCGGGCAAGGTCAATGTGGGGTGAGGGACTGCTTCGATCTCCACTTGAAACGCTTTGACACATGTCGTAAATAAAACGACACGTGACGGAGAAGTAACGATGGCCAGTTGCCCGACGGGATTTGCCGAAGCACCGCACATGGAGCCGGAGTTCGAACGGCTGATCGACCTGTTCGGCGGGCAGAAGGTTCTTGGATCCTCGGTATCCAACCCGCTCGAGGCGCATGAAATGATTCTGCATGGAATTCCAAGCCAGGCTCTGGAAAGCCTTGTCAGACAACTGACCGTCATCGAAGCAGATGCCTTCGAGGCAGCATTCGGCATGAGCGAGCGGACATTTCAGCGGCACAAATCGGATCACTCCAGGACGCTCAACCGCGAGCAAGGCTCAAGGACCTGGAATTTCGCCAGGGTTCTCACCAAGGCCACGTCTGTTCTTGGCACTCAGGAAGCGGCCGAGAAATGGATGATTGAGCCCGCCATGGGCTTGGACAACCGGCGGCCGATTGATCTCTTGGCCACGGCGGCGGGCACTATCCTTGTCCAGGAATTCCTCGAACGGCTTGATTATGGTGTCTACGCGTGACGCCTTTGCCGGGTTCTCTTGGGACAGGAGAAGTCCTCGGCTGGAGACTTGATCACAAACGCTTCCAGGCGGGCTGGGACAGCGGCGAGGGAGCCTTCAAGCTTGGAGGGAGGTGGAACAGCAAAGGCGTCAGGGCCGTATACGCGTCCATCGACCCCTCGACCGCCATTCTGGAGGTGGCTGTACACAAGGGATTTCGCACGCTCGATACGGTTCGCCACGTGCTGACGGCATTCGAGATCGCCGATCCTTCGCAAATTCATGTGGTGGAAATCGGCGACATTCCAAACGCGAACTGGCTTCGGCCAGGCATTCCAAGCGCAGGGCAGCAACAGTTTGGCGACGCTTTGCTGGCGGACCACCCCTTGCTTCTGATTCCGAGCGCTGTGTCCCAGCATAGCTGGAACCTGATGTTCGATCCCGTCCGGGCGAGCGGCCTTTACAAGCCGCACCTGCAGGAGGATTTCGCGCTGGATACCAGGCTTCATCCTCCGGCAGGATAGCGTATTGTCCTGGCGGGTGGAGGAACATCCTTACGCCGCCTTCAGCCTCCCGCTGATGAAGCGGAACTCCTGGCTCTTGCCGCCATAGCCGTAGGCCGCGGCCGGAACCTCATGCACGAAGGCATAGCTTTCCTCATGCACGCCGCCGAGCAGCCGGCCGAAAGCCTCGAAGATCGCCTTCAGATAGGCTTCGAGCTCCAGCTTCGTGTTGGTTCCGTCGACCACCTTGATGTCCAGCCAGAACGTGTTGGCGCCATGCCCGGCCAGCGACTTGCCGCCGGCGAACCAGTGCTGCGGGTCGATGTAACTCACTGCGACCGCGGTGATCGTCGGGTCCTTGCGCAGCAGCTTCGCGGTGATGTCGGTGGCCTCCCTGGCGATGGCGGCGGACAGCTTGGCGTCAGGCTTGCCTGTGACGCTGATGTTGATGATCGGCATTTCTTCTCTCCATCGGTTTGGCGTTTCGAACCTTCGAAGGGAGAACCGTGCCATCATGATAACATCAATAAAATCGAATTGTTTTTGAGAAACACTTCGATACTGTCTAAGTATGGAAACGCTCGATCCCGACCTCTTGAAAACCTTCCTGGCCTTCGTCGACGGCGGCTCGCTCGCCAGGGCCGCATCCACCGTCGGCCGCACGCCGTCGGCGGTGACCGCGCAGATGCAGCGGCTGGAAGACATCGTCGGCGAGCCGCTGCTCACCCCGCAGGGCAGGGGACGCGGGCTGACGCCCGCCGGCGAGGACCTTGTCGGCCACGCGCGGCGCATCCTGGCCGTCCACACCGAGGCGTGGCTGGCGCTGAAAGGGGCGCGCGCCGGCGGCCGCATCGCCATCGGCACGACACAGGATTTCGCCGATCACGGCCTGCCGGACCTGTTGCGCGCCTTCGCCGCCAGCCATCCGCGCGTCCGGATCGAGCTGCGCGTCGGCCGCTCGCTGGAACTCGGCTCGGCGCTGCAGGCAGGCCAGCTCGACCTCGCGATCACCATGCGCCATGCCCCTTCGCCGGATGAAGCGGCTGTGATCAGCGAGCCGATGCTTTGGCTCTGCTCGGAAAAAGGATTGGCGGCGCGGCAGGAATCCGTGCCGCTGGCGCTGCTCGACCCCTATTGCGGCTTCAGGGAGGCTGCGCTCAATGCGCTCGACGCGGCCGGCCGCCGCTATCGCATTGCCGCCGGCAGCGCCAGTCTTGCCGGCCTGCGCAGCGCGGTCAATGCCGGCCTCGCGCTGACGCCGCGCACCCGGCGTTTCGCCCATTCCGGCATCGTCGAGGCATCCGCCGATTTCGACCTCCCGCCGCTGCCGGTGGCCGATTTCGCCATCCGGCTCGGCCGTGAGGCGCCCCGCCCGGCGCGGGATCTGGCGGAGCTTCTCGGCGGCGGCCTCGCCTTGTCCTGAGTGGAAAGCGCGGTGCCACGTCCCGGCAGTCCCCAAAACAAAGAACTCGCAAAGAAAAAGCCGACCTTTTTGCGGGTCGGCTTCTAGTCGGACGGGTCGAGGGGTTTGGGGGGACTTGGGGGGTGACCCGTCGACCTAACAATGCCTGAGTCGGATGATGGTTCCGTGACTGGCAAAATATTTTTACGAGGCCGCCGATTTCGCCTTCAGCCAGTCGCGGCCGGCATGGGCAAAGACCGCGCAAAGCACGATGGCGCCGCCGACGACGCTGGCCACGGG
>NZ_RZTO01000879.1:0-2426 GCF_003997225.1 Mesorhizobium sp. M2C.T.Ca.TU.002.02.1.1 | reverse complement strand
GCTCCAGCATGCGCTGGAGACCAAGGCCGTGACGCTGCACGCCAAGATCAAGGGCCGCTTCCGCACCGTCGACGCCGAAGGCAATGTCGTGTCGAAGATCTACGACACCACGCCTGGCCGCATGATCATCGGCGAGCTTCTGCCGAAGAACGTCAACGTGCCGTATGAGACCGCCAACCAGGAGATGACCAAGAAGAACATCTCCAAGATGATCGACACCGTCTACCGCCACTGCGGTCAGAAGGAGACGGTCATCTTCTGCGACCGCATCATGGCGCTGGGCTTCGCGCATGCCTGCCGTGCCGGCATTTCGTTCGGCAAGGACGACATGCTGATCCCGGACACCAAGCTGAAGCTTGTTTCCGACACCGAGGCTTTGGCCAAGGAATACGAGCAGCAGTACAATGACGGCCTGATCACGCAGGGCGAGAAGTACAACAAGGTCGTCGACGCCTGGGCCAAGTGCTCGGAAAAGGTCGCCGACGAGATGATGGCGCGCATCAAGGCGGTGGAATTCGAGGAGAACGGCCGTCAGAAGCCGATGAACTCGATCTACATGATGTCGCATTCGGGTGCGCGCGGTTCGCCCACCCAGATGCGCCAGCTCGCCGGCATGCGCGGCCTGATGGCCAAGCCGTCGGGTGAAATCATCGAGACGCCGATCATCTCGAACTTCAAGGAAGGCCTCACCGTGCTCGAGTACTTCAACTCGACCCACGGCGCCCGCAAGGGTCTGGCCGACACCGCCTTGAAGACGGCGAACTCGGGTTACCTCACCCGCCGTCTCGTCGACGTGGCGCAGGACTGCATCGTCAACTCCGTGGATTGCGGCACCGACAAGGGCCTCACCATGCAGCCGATCGTCGATGCCGGTCAGATCGTCGCTTCGGTCGGCCAGCGCGTGCTGGGCCGCACCGCGCTCGACGACATCAACCATCCGGTCTCCGGCGAATTGCTGGTCAAGGCCGGCAAGCTGATGGACGAGCGCGATGTGGAGCAGATCGAAAAGGCCGGCGTGCAGTCGGTCCGCATCCGTTCGGCGCTGACCTGCGAGGTCAGGACCGGCGTGTGCGCCGTCTGCTACGGACGCGACCTGGCTCGCGGTACTCCCGTCAACCAGGGCGAGGCCGTCGGCGTCATCGCGGCGCAGTCGATCGGCGAGCCGGGCACCCAGCTCACCATGCGTACCTTCCACATGGGCGGCACGGCGCAGGTGGTGGATTCTTCGTTCCTTGAAGCCTCCTATGAGGGCAAGGTGCAGATCCGCAACCGCAACGTGGTGCGCAACTCGGAAGGCCAGCAGATGGTCATGGGCCGCAACATGGCGGTGCTCATCCTCGATGAGACCGGCAAGGAGCGCGCCACGCACCGCGTCGCCTATGGTTCGCGCATCTTCGTGGACGATGGCGACAAGGTGAAGCGCGGCCAGCGTATCGCCGAGTGGGATCCCTACACCCGCCCGATCCTCACCGAAATCGAGGGTCGCGTGGCGTTCGAGGATCTGGTCGACGGCATTTCCGTCCAGGAAACGGCCGACGAGTCGACCGGCATCACCAAGCGTGAGGTCATCGACTGGCGTTCGACGCCGCGCGGCAGCGACCTGAAGCCCGCGATCGTCATCCAGGACGCCAAGGGCAAGGTCGGCAAGCTGTCGAAGGGCGGCGATGCGCGCTTCCTGCTCTCGGTCGAGGCCATCCTCTCGGTCGAGCCGGGCGCCCATGTGAAGCCGGGCGACGTGCTGGCGCGTATCCCGATGGAAAGCGCCAAGACCAAGGACATCACCGGTGGTCTGCCGCGTGTCGCGGAACTGTTCGAGGCTCGCCGTCCGAAGGATCACGCCATCATCGCCGAGATCGATGGCACGATCCGCTTCGGCCGCGACTACAAGAACAAGCGCCGCATCATCATCGAGCCGCATGACTCGACGCTGGAGCCGGTGGAGTACCTGATCCCGAAGGGCAAGCCGTTCCATCTCCAGGACGGCGACGTCATCGAGAAGGGCGACTACATCCTCGACGGCAATCCGGCGCCGCACGACATCCTGGCGATCAAGGGCGTGGAGGCGCTGGCCTCCTACCTCGTCAACGAGATCCAGGAGGTCTACCGTCTGCAGGGCGTGTCGATCAACGACAAGCACATCGAGGTGATCGTTCGCCAGATGCTGCAGAAGGTCGAGATCACGACGCAGGGCGACTCGACCTACATCCCGGGCGACCATGTCGACGTGATCGAGCTGGAAGAGGTCAACGAGCGCCTGATCGAGGACGGCAAGAAGCCGGCCGAAGGTCAGCCGGTGCTGCTCGGCATCACCAAGGCCTCGCTGCAGACGCCGTCCTTCATCTCGGCCGCCTCCTTCCAGGAGACGACTAGGGTGCTCACAGAGGCAGCGGTTGCCGGCAAGACCGACATGCTGCAGGGCCTGAAGG
>NZ_RZTO01000878.1:0-2431 GCF_003997225.1 Mesorhizobium sp. M2C.T.Ca.TU.002.02.1.1 | reverse complement strand
CGCATGAACAGAAGCTCGTCGGCCTTGGTGTCGCCGGTGCCGATAACCAGGATTCGGCGTTTCTCCTCCACATCAATCTCCCTGCAGTCTCTTGTTGGCTGTTACGCCCGCTTCTGGCCAGGCAGGCGGCCGAACAGCCGCTCGCCGATCTCGCGCGCCGCCGCGGCGACGCTCGCGCCGTGGCGCTCGATGTCGCCTTTGTGGATGCGCACCCTGGGGGCGGCGATGGCGATGGTGCCGATGGCGAAACCATCGGCGCCGAGGATTGCGGAGGCCACGCTGAGCACGCCTTCCTCATAGCCTTGCGAGCCGGTCGAATGGCCGCGGGCGCGGGCTGCGGCGACATGCTCGACGAGGGTCTCCACATTGTCGATCGTATGGGGCGTGAACGCCGGCAGCGGCCTGGCGAGAATGCCTTCGCGGATGCGCTCTTCGGTAAAGGCCAGGAAGGCGATGCCGGAGGCCGTCGCATGCATCGGCAGCACATCGCCGGGCTGCACGCTGACGCGGTTGGCCTTGGTTGATTCGATGACCTGGACGGTGATCAGACCACGCTTTGAGTACTCGGAAAGATGCACGGTTTCGCCGGTTTCCGCCGCCAGCGCCTCGACCACCGGCGCCGCCATGCGCAGGAACGGAAACTGCGCCTCGCGCATCAGCGCCAGCCGCGTCAGGCCGGCGCCGAGCCGGTAGAAGCGCGTCGTCTCATCCTGCTCGACCAGGCCTTGCGCGATGAGCGAAACCAGCAGCCGGCGCGTCGTCGCCTTGTCGAAACCCGCAACCTTGGCAATGTCGGCAAGCGCCGCCTCGGGCGCGCCGCTGCCCAGCACCTCCAGCAGCGAAATGGCTTTGGCAACCGTGCTCATCGCGTCTCCCTCAGATACTTAACGTGCGAATTAACTTGACAGCAAGTCGATTCCTTTGCAAGTCTAATATCGAAATGCCGTTGCAAATAATGAAATGCATATCGGCCCTCTCAGAAGGCCCTCGGCATCTCAGGGACACTTGGTTTCCGCAGCGCGGAATGGAGGGAAAAATGACCACACTTGAAGCCGGTGAACTGAACCGGCTGAGGAAGAACAGCCTTGGGGTCGGCGCCATCACCTTCATGGTGATCTCGGCCGCCGCGCCGCTCACGGCCGTCGCCGGCGGCACGCCGCTCGGCATGCTGATGGGTAACGGCGCCGGCTTTGCCGGCACCTATCTGATCGTGACGCTGTTGCTGCTCCTGTTCGCGGTCGGCTATGTCGCAATGTCGCGCCACATCGGCAATGCGGGCGCCTTCTACGCCTATGCCGCGCGCGGCCTCGGCGGCCTGGCCGGCGGCGCCGTCGCGCTGATCGCGATCCTCTCCTACAACGCCATGCAGATCGGCGTCATGGGCCTGCTGGGCGCTGCGACCTCCGGTCTGTTCGCCGGCTGGGGCGTCAATCTGCCCTGGTGGGTGTGGAGCTTCATCGCCATCGCCATCGTCGCCGTGCTCGGCTACCGCCAGGTCGACCTGTCGGCCAAGATCCTGACGGTGCTGGTGCTCGCCGAGTATGTCGTCGTGTTGATCCTCGACCTCACTATCCTCAAGACCGGCGGCGACAGCGGCCTGTCGGCCGCGCCCTTTAGCTGGAGCCAGATCACCAGTGGCGCGCCGGCCATCGCCATCCTGTTCTGCTTCGCCGCCTTTATCGGCTTCGAGGCGACGACGATCTATGCCGAGGAGGCGCGCGACCCCAAGGTGACCATTCCGCGCGCCACCTATTTCTCCGTCATCCTGATCGGCCTGTTCTACATGGTCACCGCCTGGCTGATGGCGGTCGGCGCCGGTGTCGACAAGCTGGTGCCGTCGCTGCAGGCGCTGCAGGATCCGACCACTTTCCTGTTCGGCCTCTCCGACCATTACGCCGGAACGCTGCTCACCCACGCCATGAGCATTCTCTTCGTCTCCAGCCTGTTCGCAGGCGTGCTGGCCTTCCACAACGCGGTCGCCCGCTACATCTACGTCGCCGGCCGCGAAAAGCTTTTGCCGCAGTCGATCGGCGTCACGCATTCGGCGCATCAGAGCCCGCATGTCGCTTCGGTCATCCAGAGCGTGCTCGCGGCGGTCGTCGTGGGGCTTTTCGCCGTGCTCGGCCTTGATCCGGTGCTGGCGCTGTTTTCGTGGCTCACCAACGTCGCCACGCTTGGCGTCATCGTGATGATGGCCGTGGCCTCGCTCGCTGTCGTGATGTACTTCCGCGCCAATCCGTCCAATCAGGAGAACGGGCTGAAGACCACGATCCTGCCGGCGCTGACCTTCATCGCTTTCGCCATCATCATCTACCTCATCGTCATCAACTTCGGCAGCCTGTCGGGCGCGGGCGGCTTCCTCGGCGTGTTCCTGCCGGCGCTGGTGCTGATCGCGGCTGTGGTCGGCCTATTGCTGGCGGGAACCTTGAAG
>NZ_RZTO01000877.1:0-2449 GCF_003997225.1 Mesorhizobium sp. M2C.T.Ca.TU.002.02.1.1 | reverse complement strand
CACCTATTTCGGCCCCTCAGGCAGCCATATCGGGCACAAGGAATCCATGAAGGATACCGCGCGCGTGCTCGGGCGGATGTATGACGCCATCGAGTATCGCGGTTTTGCCCAGCATCAGGCCGAGATGCTGGCGGCGCATGCCGGCGTGCCCGTCTACAACGGCCTGACGGATGAAGCGCATCCGACGCAGATTCTCGCCGATTTCATGACGATGCGCGAATTCACGCACAAGCATCTGTCGAACATGACCGTCGCATTCGTCGGTGAAGGGCGGGACAATGTCGCCCAGTCGCTGGCATTGGGGGCGGCCAAGGTCGGTATCGACATGCGCATTGCATCGCCGAAGGAGTTGTGGCCGGACGATGCATTCTGCGCGCATGTCAAGGAATTGGCGGGAAACAGCGGCGGCCGGTTCCGGCTGGACGAAGACATTGCCGGTTGCGTCCAGGACGCCGATTTCATCTATACGGATGTCTGGATGTCGATGGGAGAGGATAAGTCCGGCTGGCCGGAGCGCATTCGTCTCCTGACGCCCTATCGGGTGACGAAGAAGGTGATGGCGGCCAGCGGCAATCCGCACGTGAAATTCATGCACTGCCTGCCGGCATTTCACGATACCGACACCGAAGTCGGCGCCTATGTCGCGCGCGAGTTCGGCATCGATTGCATGGAGGTCACCGACGAAGTGTTCGAATCCGGAGCCTCGATCGTCTTCGACCAGGCGGAGAACCGCATGCACACGATCAAGGCGCTGCTTGTCGCCACGATCGGCAACTGAGATGCTGATCGTCGTCGCGCTCGGCGGGAACGCGCTGTTGCGGCGCGGCGAACCGATGACCGCCGAAAACCAGCGCAGCAACGTCAAGCGCGCCGCGTCCGCCCTGGCCGCGCTGATGGACGAAGGCCATTCGCTCGTGATCACGCATGGCAACGGTCCGCAGGTCGGCCTGCTTGCGCTCCAGTCGGCGACCTCATCGGACGGCGCTTTCCCGCTTGACGTCCTGGGCGCCGAGAGTGCAGGCATGATCGGCTACATGATCGAGCAGGAGCTCGCCAACCTCGCCTCTCAGAGACTATACGCGACACTGCTGACGCAGGTGAAAGTCGATCCGCACGATCCTGCCTTCGCGCATCCGACGAAACCGATAGGTCCTGTCTACGACGAAACGACAGCGCGACGGCTCGCAGGAGAGCGCGGCTGGTTCGTAGCGCCCGATGGTGACAAATGGCGCAGGGTGGTGCCCTCGCCCCGGCCGACCGAGATTCTGGAGGCTTCGGTGATCTCCTTCCTCGTCGAGCACGATGTCATCGTCATCTGCACGGGCGGTGGCGGCGTTCCCGTTGTCGCGCTCGAGGGTGGCGGTATGGTCGGCGTCGAAGCCGTCATCGACAAGGATCTGGCCAGCTCGCTGCTGGCGCGCCAGTTGAAGGCCGACATGCTGCTGATGCTGACGGATGTCGATGCGGTCTATGCCGGCTACGGCACGCCGGAGGCCCGCGCGCTTCGCAATGTCGGAGCTACGGAGCTTTCAGGGAAGGATTTCCCGGCCGGCTCGATGGGGCCAAAGATCAGTGCCGCGATAGAGTTCGTCCAGGCGACAGGCAACCCTTCGGCGATCGGCCGGCTCGAGGACGCGGTGGAGATCGTCAAAGGCCGGCAGGGTACCCGGTTCGAAGCCTAGCCTCGTTCGGATCCATCAAGGCCGTGACCGAAAGGGTACTCGCAGGGCCAGCCACATGGCTTCGCGGATCACCGCCAACGCGCTTCGCAAGAGATGGCCGGTGTGTGTGCGCCCTACCGGCGCCAGCACCACTTATTCGCCGAGCACACGGCGCCTTTCCTCGAATTCTTCCTTGTCGATCTCGCCGCGCGCAAATCGCTCCCGAAGAATGTCAAGCGGTGTCCGGATTGCGGGCGAATGAGGCGCTGGCCCCGACCACGGTCCAGCCGTTCCGCGGACCAGAATGATCGCGGCAGCTACCAGCACCGCGAGGAAGAGGATCATGAACAGCGGACCGAAAATCATGGCATACCAACCTCCGCCCCACCACATCATGTGGGGTCCCCAATCGTATCTTCCGAAACCGGACGGCGCCTGCGCCCATGCCGCGCTGGGCAGAGCAGCGCTCGCAGCCGCGACGGACTTCATCAAAGCCTTCTGCATTGGCTTGCTCCATCTTCCGGATTCCTGATCATGGTGTCCTTCCCTTCGCTCCTCGCTTTACAGTCTTGTTTTCGGCTGACGAGGCCGGGGAGCGGCCGCCGGAGCCCCGGCTTGCCGGCAAGCGTTCACTTTTCCGGAAGGACGCGGATTCGAAATAGATCGCGGCTCCGGCGATAAACCCAAGGACGAGCACGGCGCCCCAGAGCAAGATATCTTCAGCGGACATGGGATGAGTTCCTTGTCTATCCCATTCAATCGTCGCACGGCCGGCGCAAGCCGACGTT
>NZ_RZTO01000876.1:0-2459 GCF_003997225.1 Mesorhizobium sp. M2C.T.Ca.TU.002.02.1.1 | reverse complement strand
GTCGGCGGCGATGCGCACATCCGGGTAGCGCCTGGCAAGCTCCGCGGCGATCTCCTCGTTGCGCGGCGAGACCACCACCGGTGTCGTCTCCCCCGGCAGCGATTTCAGCCCGGTGACGATGGCCGAGCTCAACGCGCCCGTGCCGACAAAGCCAAGTCTCATGGATATTCCGCCCTTGTTCCGGATCGCCGCCGACAATAGCGACGACGTCTTCTTCGGCAAGAGGAGCGAGTGGCTGCGATCACGGCTCCGAGGCGATGAAGCTGCCGTGCGGGACAACAGCCTCACTTGAAGTCGCGCTTAGCGCTTCGGCCCGAACCCCGGATAAGGGTTGAGCGGCACGATCGCTGTGATGTCCATCATGCCGGCTTCGATCAGCGGCAGCGTGGCGAGGTGGCCGCGCACTTCCTTCTCGTCGGCCGCCTCGAACATGATGCCGGTGCCGGGAACGTCGCCGCGGTTCCAGATCTGGCGTGCCGCACCTTGCACGTAGAGCGTCTTGCGCTGTTCGGATTCAGGCGGCAGCAGCGGCGCGAAATCGGCGTCGCTGAACTTTTCGGTGTTGCGGGTGAGCAGGGCAAAGAACTGCATGGCGATCTCCTTCGTGGCCGGTTGCTGCGGGAGATATCGCGCCGGCTGGTCGGACTGTCCAAGACTGATTAGGATAAAGTTCAGACCTTTGAGGACTTGAGGCTGGGAGCGGAAAAATGCTCGATCTGCGCCAGATAAGATATTTCGTCGCCGTCGCCGAGGCCGGCAATGTCGGCCGCGCCGCCGAGCAATTGCATATTTCGCAATCGCCCTTGAGCCGGCAGATCATGCAGCTCGAGGAGCAACTGGGCGTTGCCCTGTTCGAGCGGGCGAAGCAGCGCGTCCATCTCAATGCCGAGGGCAGGGCCTTCCTCGCCGAAGCCCGCGCATTGCTTGCCAACGCTGCGCGCCTGGAAGAGCTCGGCCGCAACCTTGCCAGTGGCGCGACAGGCAGCCTCGCCATCGGCTATGTCGAGGGCGCGGTGCATTCGGGGCTTGTTGCCGCAATGCTGAAGGATTTCCGCCGTGCGCGGCCAGATTTTCATCTGCAACTCAGAAGCCGGCGAACGGCGGCGCAGTTCGAGGATCTGAGGCAGCGCGTCCTCGACCTCGGTTTCGTCTATTCCCCGGCGCCGGAGAGCGACCCCGATGTTGAAAGCATGCTGGTGCGGCGCGAGCCGCTGGTGCTGGCAATGCCGGAGGGCGATCCGCTGGTTGGTGTCGCCGGGCTGGCGCACGACGGTGATCCAGACGCGGCCGTCGAGGTGGCCGGGCTGGATGTCGGCGACACCAACCGCGCGCAGTTCCTGGCGGCCTGCGCCGAATCCGGCTTCATGCCCGATATCGCCTACGAGACGAACGACCCGTTGACCTCGCTCGGCCTTGTCAGCGCCGGCCTCGGCCTCGCCACGGTCCAGGAGAGCCTGCGAAGCGCTGCGCCCCCGGGCGTGATCTTCCGCGACCTGCC
Source organism: Mesorhizobium sp. M2C.T.Ca.TU.002.02.1.1 (assembly GCF_003997225.1). Lineage (NCBI taxonomy): Bacteria > Pseudomonadati > Pseudomonadota > Alphaproteobacteria > Hyphomicrobiales > Phyllobacteriaceae > Mesorhizobium > Mesorhizobium sp. M2C.T.Ca.TU.002.02.1.1. The sequence continues at coordinate 961 of NZ_RZTO01000876.1, read as the reverse complement.
GTGGTTCAAGCGCAGCGTTTCGATCCATCTGGCGTGGCGAAGGCAGGATCGAAGGGCGGTGGTTGGGGATTTGAGGAAGGCAGTAGGGCAGTAGGGGGCATTTTCCGGCAGCCTTGCATACTGCCTTACTGCCCTACTCCCTTATTGCCCTACATCTTATCTATCACCGACTGCACCCCTTCCGTCGGTGCGTCGACCGACGAGCCTGCCACCATGATGGCGGCGACGATCGCTTCCGGGTCGTCGACCACCAGCGGCTTGACCCGGTGCGCGGTGTGGATGAAGCCTTCTCCCGACATGTGCTCGATCAGCGCCAGCATCGGGTCCCAGAACCCCTTGACGTTGGCGAAGACGATCGGCTTGCGGTGATGGCCGAGCTGCGCCCAGGTCATGATCTCGACGATTTCCTCCACCGTGCCGATGCCGCCGGGCAGCGCCACAAAGGCGTCGGATTTTTCGAACATGCTGTGCTTGCGCTCGTGCATGTTGTCGGTGATCAAAAGTTCATCGAGCTTGTCGAGTGCGGTCTCGGTCGCTTCCTTGTTGATCAGGAAGCGCGGGATGATGCCGGTGACCTTGCCACCGGCCTTGAGCGCGCCATCGGCGACGGCGCCCATGATGCCCTTGGTGCCGCCGCCATAGATCAGGCGCAACCCGGATTTGGCAAGCGAGCGGCCGAGCGTGTGGCCGGCCTTGATATAGGCCTCGTCGCGGCCCGGAGACGAGCCGCAATAGACGCAAACGGATCGAATCGTGTTCATGGCGATGATTGGTGATGGGGACGGTTGGCGCGGTCAAGCCCGCGGACGGGCTTTTTCTTGTGAGCATGGAGAAAACACGCTAGACCGGGCGTTAGGTGGCTAAGGGGGCAATAAAGAATTATGGCTATCAATCCTTCTAAGGCGTTTTTGTTCGCGACGGGCGGCGTTGTCGCCATCGCGGCGGTCGCCTATGGATCGGG
>NZ_RZTO01000875.1:0-2463 GCF_003997225.1 Mesorhizobium sp. M2C.T.Ca.TU.002.02.1.1 | reverse complement strand
GTGTTCGTGAAGCTCGGCCGCCGCAACAACGGCATGGTCGAGATCGTCGAGGGCCTCAAGGATGGCGACCAGGTCGTCACCGCCGGCCAGAACCGGCTTTTCAACGGCATGTCGGTTGCCGTCGACAATACCATCGACCCCAGCAAATCGGCGAACAAGCAGGTTCAGCAATGAGCTTTTCCGACCTCTTCATCCGTCGGCCGGTGCTCTCGACGGTGCTGGCTTGCATGATCCTGCTTCTGGGCTTCCAGGGCATCTTCGGCCTGTCGATCCGCCAGTATCCGAAGGTTGACGAGACGGCGATCACCATCACCACGGCCTATCCGGGCGCCAGCGCCGACCTGATCCAGGGCTTTATATCGGCCCCGATCGCGCGCGCCGTCGCCTCGACCGAAAATATCGACTACGTCACCTCGTCCAGCCGTCCGTCCTCGAGCACGGTCACGGTGCAGATGAAGCTCGGCTCCAATCCGGACGTCGCGCTCGCCGAGGTGTTGTCCAAGGTCCAGGGCGTGCGCGGCACCTTGCCGGACGCCTCCAAGGATCCGGTCATCGTCAAGGGCACCGGGCAGCAATTCGCGATGATGTACATCTCGATGCAGAACCCGAAGATGACGAAGGAGCAGCTGACCGAATATATCGAGCGCGTCATCCGGCCTCGCATCTCGACCGTGGAAGGCGTCGCCGACGTCCAGATCTTCGGCGCCCAGGAATATTCCATGCGCATCTGGATCGACCCGATCCGGCTCGCCGCGCGTGGCGCCACGGCCGTGGACGTGCTGACCGCGATCAACAACTCGAACTTCCTGTCGGCGCCCGGCAACACCCAGAACGAATATGTGGTCTCCTCGATCACCGTGCATTCGACCTTGCAGACGCCAGAGGCCTTCGCCCAGCTCCCGATCCGCTCGACGAACGGCGAGGTCGTGCGCCTGCGCGACGTAGCCCGTGTCGAGCTCGGCGCGGAGAACACCGACACCAGGGTGAGCTTCAACGGCAAGCCGGGAACCTTCCTGGCCATCTTCCCGACGCCGGCGGCCAACCCGCTGACGACGGCGGCGGCGCTGACCAAGCTCGTACCGCAGATCCAGGACACGCTGCCGAAAGGCATGACGATCGAGATCGTCTACGACGCCACCGGCCAGATCAGCGCCTCGATCGAGGAGGTGTTCAAGACCATCGGCGAGGCCGTCGCCATCGTCGTCGTGGTCATCCTTCTGTTCCTGGGCTCGTTCCGCTCGGTGATGATGCCGATCGTCACCATCCCGCTGTCGCTGATCGGCGTCTGCTTCCTTTTGTTCGCGGTCGGCTACTCGATCAACCTCCTGTCGCTGCTGGCCATGGTGCTGGCGATCGGCCTTGTCGTCGACGACGCCATCGTGGTGGTGGAGAACATCCATCGCCACATGGAGGAGGATCACATGTCTCCGATGCAGGCGGCATTCAACGGCATGCGCGAGATCGCGACGGCCATCGTCGCCATGACCATGACGCTGGCCGCGGTCTTCGCGCCGCTCGCCTTCACCGGCGGCCTGACCGGCGCGCTGTTCCGAGAATTCGCGGTCACCCTGGCGGGCTCCGTCGTGCTGTCGGGTCTCATCGCCATCACCATCACGCCGATGATGTCGGCGCGTTTGCTGAAGCCGGGCCAGCAAGGCCGCTTCCAGCGCATCGTCGACGGCACGTTCACCCGCGTCGAGCACGCCTATGAGCGGGCGGTCACCGCTTCGCTCAGGAACCGGCCGGTGACGCTGATCATCGTCGTCGCGCTGGTCGCCCTCACCGGCTTCATGTTCACAAAGACCTCGACCGAGCTCGCGCCGGAAGAAGACCAGGGCTTCCTGCTGTCGCTGGTGACCGCGCCCCGCTATGCCACGTCGGATTACACCGAAACCTATGTCAACCAGATCCTGGGGCTCGTGAAGGACATCCCGGAGACCCGGGCGCAGTTCTCGGCCGTCGCCTTCGGCGGCGCCACCAACAGCGCCTTCGTCGGTTTTGCCTTCAAGGATTGGGCGGACCGCAAGCGCAATTCGAAGGAACTGCAGGCCGACATCACCGCACGGCTCGCCAAGGTCGCCGGCGTTCAGGCCTTCGTCTTTGCACCGCCGACGCTGCCTGGTTCCGGCGGCGGCCTGCCGATTTCCATGGTCGTGCGCTCCACCGGCGACCCCTCGGAAGTCTTCGACCAGGCGGAGAAGATCAAGAACAAGGCGCAGGCCTCGGGCCGCTTCATCGTCGTGCAGAACTCGATGGCCTACGATGCGCCGCAGGTGACCGTCACCATCGACCGCGAGCGCGCGGCGGCGTTGAACCTGCCGATCGCCGATATCGGCAACACGTTGACGCTGCTTGTCGGCGGCGCCGAGGTGGCGCAGTTCGATCGTGATTCCAACAGCTACGACATCATCCCGCAGGTGCCGCAGGAGTTCCGCGACAATCCCGAGAAGCTCGGCGAATATT
>NZ_RZTO01000874.1:0-2468 GCF_003997225.1 Mesorhizobium sp. M2C.T.Ca.TU.002.02.1.1 | reverse complement strand
CGCCACGTCCGGCGCCGCGCCCGAAACCTTGCCGTCGGCGGCCACCGCCGTATAGGGCGGCTCGTTGGCGATGGCGAGGCGGGCGAAGCCCTGCGCCTTCAGCTGCTCGAGCTTGCTGTCGTCGGCCGAACCGGCGCTCGTGGCGGCGAGCATGGCGGTCAGCGCAAGGCCGGCGACGCCAGCCAGAATGCCAAGTTTCTTCATCGTTCCCAACTCCTTGTTTCTGTTTCTTGGTTTGCTCGGTTCGGGACGGCCCTTTGGCCGCCCGTGGACGACTTCGTCGCCCGTTTGCATTGCGGTCAGACGCGATGTCCGGCCGCGATGATCTTCTTCAGGAAGGTCTGCGTTCTTTCCTGTTTGGGATGGCGGAAAATCTCATCGGGCTTGCCCTCCTCGACGATCCGGCCGCGGTCGAAGAACAGCACGCGGTCGGCGAAGTCGTGGGCGAAACCCATCTCGTGGGTGACGAGCAGCATCGTCATGTCGGTCTCGGCGGCGAGCTTGCGCATGACATTGAGCACCTCCTCGACGAGCTCGGGATCGAGCGCCGAGGTGACCTCGTCGAACAGCATGATCTTGGGCGACAGCGCCAGCGCCCTTGCGATCGCCACGCGCTGCTTCTGGCCGCCGGAAAGCTGCGCCGGCATCGCCTTCGCCTTGTCCGCGAGGCCCACCATGTCGAGCAGTTCCATCGCCCGCTTCTCGGCGGCGGCGCGCGCGACGCCCTTGGTCAGCATCGGCGCCAGGGTCACATTGTCCATGACGCATTTGTGCGGGAAGAGATTGAAGAGCTGGAAGACCATGCCGATCTTCTGGCGCATCCTGGCCAGGTGCCGCTCGTCGGCCGGCAACAACTGGCCGTTGCGCTCCATGTGGTAGAGCTGTTCGCCGTCGACCTGGATATGGCCGCCGTCGATCTTCTCCAGCGTCATCAGGATGCGCAGGATCGTCGTCTTGCCGGAGCCGGACGGACCGATCAGCGCCAGCTTCTCGCCCGGCATGACCTGCATCGACAGACCGTCCAGCACCTTGAAGGCGCCGAAGCTCTTCGAAATCGCATCGACTTTGATGATGGGCGCGGGCAATCCATTTCCCCGTTCTGGAGAAGCCTATGCCCTTAACGATGCGAAACGTGCCAAATCATGTCAATTAGGAAAATAATATCATGACAATATTTCCGGCGCGGCACAATTTCAGGGCAATCTGAGCTCCATTTGTGCATCAGATGGCGAGCAGGAGATGCTCCGGATCGCCGAGCAGCAGCTTGGCGACAACGCTCAAGCCCGCGCGCAGTTCCCCCTCCGTGGTCGACCCGAGCGAGATGCGGATCGCAGGATGCCAGGACGTGTCGGCGATGCGGAACGAAGTGCCCGGCGCGATCGCCACTCCGCGCAGGCGCGCCTGCGCCACAAAGCTCTCCTCGGCCCGGTCGCCCGGCAGCTCGAGCCACAGATGCAGCCCGTCGCGATGACAGCGATAATCGACACCCGTGAGCACTTCCGCGGCGATCTCCTGCCGGCGTCTCAGCGCGCCGCGCTGCCAGTTGACCAGCTCCAAAGCCGTGCCGTCGTTCACCCAGCGCGTCGCGATTTCCGCCACCATCGGCGTCGCCATCCAGTTCGAGACGAGGTGGCGGTTGGCGACGGCCGCGACATAGCGGTCCGGCACGGCCAGATAGCCGATGCGCAGGCCCGGCACGACGATCTTGGTGAAGGAGGTGACGTAGAGCGTCCGCTCCGGTGCGAAGGCGGCGACGGCCGGCGGCCGGCCTTCGACCAGCGGCCCGAGCACGTCGTTCTCGATGATGGCGATATCGTGCTTGCGGGCCACCGCCGCGATCTGCTCGCGGCGGGCGGCGTCCATCAGCGTGGCCGTCGGGTTGATCACCGACGGCTGGACGAACACGGCGCGGATGTCGGAGAGGCGGCAAGCTTCGTCGAGCGCTTCGGGGATAAGCCCGTTGCCGTCGATCGGCAGGCCTTCGAGGTTGAAGCCGAGATAGCGCGCAAGCGGGATCAGCGTGTGGTGGCCGATCGCCTCGGTGGCGACCGTCGAGCCGGGCGGCGCCACGCTCATCAGCGCCACCGTCATGCCGGCGGTGGCGCCGTTGGTGAGGCTGATGTTCTGCGGCGACGCGTCAAGACCGCAAAGCTTCAGCCATTCGACCGCGACCGCGCGGTGGCGCGGGAAAACCATGTTCGGCCGGAACGACAGCGCCGAGCTCGCCGGCAGGTTCTCGGAGAGCCAGCCCAGCGCCTGCTTCAGTTTTTCCAGATGCATCGGCTCGCAGACGGGCTTCAGGATCGAGAGATCGATAACCTCGCCCAGCCGTTCGGGGATGTAGGGCGGTTCCGGCTCGCGGCGCTGCGTCTGCACGAAGCTGCCGCGGCCGACCTCGCCGGAGATCAGCCCGCGGCGGATCAATTCCTCATAGGCGCGGCTGACCGTCTGCACCGAAAGTTTCAGGT
>NZ_RZTO01000873.1:0-2469 GCF_003997225.1 Mesorhizobium sp. M2C.T.Ca.TU.002.02.1.1 | reverse complement strand
CGCCTGTTTTGAATCACTTGTGACATCCCCTGTGACCGGGCCGCTCGGCCCGCTCATGGAAGACATGAATGCTTGAATCGCTTTTCCTGAACCTCGGCCAGCACGACAGCCTGTCGGATGATGAGCAATCCCTGCTCGGCAATCTGATGGCGGGCGAGCGCAGCTTCGCCGCCGGCCAGGACATCGTAGCGTCCGGATCGCGGCCGGCCTACAGCACCCTCATCCTCGACGGGCTCGCCGCGCGTTACAAGGTGCTAGCCGATGGCGGCCGGCAATTCACCTCGCTGCAGGTTCCAGGCGATTTCGTCGACCTCTATGCCTTCCTGTTGAAGACGATGGACCACGGCGTCATCGCGCTCTCGCCCTGCCGCGTCATCCTGGCCGACCATTCGAAGCTGCGCAGCATCACCGAGCGGGCGCCGCACCTCACCCGGCTGCTTTGGCTCGACACGCTGATCGACGGCGCCATCCACCGCGAGTGGATCGTCGCCATGGGGCGGCGCTCGAAAGTCTCGCATCTGGCGCATCTGTTCTGCGAGCTGTTCGTCAGGCTGCAGGTGGTGAAGCACACCAACGGCATGAGCTTCCATTTGCCCGTTTCGCAAGCCGAGCTCGCCGACGTGCTGGGCCTGTCGGTGGTGCATATGAACCGTGTCATCAGCGCGTTGCGCAACAGCGGCGTGATCGCCTGGGCGAACCATACGGTGACGATCCTCGACTGGCAGAAGCTGCAGCAGATTGCCGAGTTCGACCCGACTTACCTCTCAATGACGCGCGAGCCGCGCTGATCGCCGTCGCTATCAAATGTAGTTTCGCCACCTCGCATTTCCGGCCAGACTGACCGTATCGGGGAGCACGAGGATTGAGGGCCTATCGCGTCGAAGAGATGGATGGCGAGACCGTCCTTGCAAGCCATGCCGTCGAGGCGATGGCGCCGTTCGAGGCTGCCCAAAAGGTGCTCGGCGTTCAAGTGACGTTGCGCGGCGATGCCGACAAATGGATCCGGGTCGTCGAGCTAACCGACAGGCCGCCGACACGGCTGCGACCCGGCGTCTTCGAGTTCAGGGCTGTCGGCCGTAGGAGCTAGATAGCGCGGTCGAGGCAAACGCAGGCCGGCCAAAACAAGTGTTGATGATGACCGTCTGGCCACGGTGCCAAGGTGATCCTGGTGGAGTGATCTGGTGGAACCGACGTCAAGTCCGCCGGTTACCTCATGTCTTCATTAGCCGGTGCTCATTTATGTGGAACAGCCTCGCCCGACCTTTGCGGTACGCTTAAAGATCAGCACCAAGCCTCGTCAATAACAATTGATGGGTTCAGGGCCCTCACCGGCAAAAAACGATTCGGAACAACTTGTGTGTGGCCGTGTTGAAAATGATCCAACCCACCCAGGAGATGCGCACATGGCGACGACGAAAGCGGCCTCGAATAAGGGCCTCAACGAACTTTTCCACGACACGCTGAAAGACATCTACTTCGCCGAAAAGAAAATTCTGGCGACGCTGCCCAAGATGGCGAAGGCGGCGCATGACGATGCATTGAAGATGGCCTTCGAGAAGCACCGCGACCAGACCGAGGAACATGTCGCCCGTCTAAAGAAAGTCTTCGAGGCGATCGACAAGAAGCCGGTAGGCAAGACCTGCGCCGCCATCATGGGCATCACCGAGGAAGGTGCCGAGATCATGGACGAGTACAAGGGCTCGCCCTCGCTCGACGCCGGCCTGCTGGCTGCGGCCCAAGCCGTCGAGCACTACGAGATTTCGCGCTACGGCACGCTCAGGACCTGGGCGCAGGAACTCGGCCTGACCGGAGCCGTCAACCTGCTCGACAAGACGCTGAACGAAGAGAAGGAAACGGACGCTGCACTCACCCAGCTTGCCGAATCCGCGGTCAACGTCGCGGCCGAGGCAGCCTAGCAACGTGCGTCCAGACTGCTCAGGCCTAGCCCCGATGATCGTCACTGAGGCCCGCCCGGTTTCAAGTTCTCGGCTGGCGAAACCGATACCATTTGTTCAGAGCATCAATGTTGCCAAAGCCACCTGATGCCGTAACCGCCAGGGGCTGCACCTTGTACCGGGCGCAGGCCCACCGGCCCGCCGCAGCTACCTTGAAGGGACTCCGCGCGAGTGGAACCTCGATGAGGGGTTGATTGTTCCATCCGGAAAAAAGCGGGCCAGCATGACCAGATCATCGCTTCATCTGCTCAAGGGCACGGGCTATCTGATCTCGACGGTGAGCGTCATGCTGCTGGCGATCGTCAGCTGGGACAGTGCATCGAAAAGTCCGTTGCTGATGGCCTGTCTGCTTGGGGGAGCCGCAACCTCGATTATCGGCATGTTCTGCCGCTGGCTTTCCTACGAAATCGAGAAACGGCAGGAAGAGCGGCAGTAAGGCGTCCGGTATCAGTCTCGGCGGCGTCGGACCTGCGTCACAAGCAGAGTAATCAGGCTGCTCAGCAAAATCCATACG
>NZ_RZTO01000872.1:0-2471 GCF_003997225.1 Mesorhizobium sp. M2C.T.Ca.TU.002.02.1.1 | reverse complement strand
AGACAGGTAGATGACCGGCGTGGTGAACAGCGTCAGCACCTGGCTGACGATCAGCCCGCCGACAATGGTGATGCCGAGCGGCTGGTGCAGCTCGGAGCCGGCAAGGCCGCCGACGAGAAGCGGCAGCGCGCCGAACAGCGCGGCAAACGTCGTCATCAGGATCGGCCGGAGCCTGAGCAGGCACGCCTCGTAGATCGCCTCGCGCGGATCGAGCCCCTGCAGCCGCTCGGCTTGCAGCGCGAAGTCGATCATCATGATGGCGTTCTTCTTGACGATGCCGACGAGCAGGACGATGCCGATGATACCGATGACGTCGAGGTCATGGCCGGCGAGCATCAGCGCCACCAGCGCACCGACGGTGGCGGACGGTAGCGTCGACAGGATCGTCAGCGGGTGGATGAAGCTCTCGTAGAGCACGCCGAGCACGACATAGACGGTGGCGACGGCCGCCAGCACCAGAAGCAATTCGTTGGACAGCGAGCTCTGCAGCGCAAGCGCGGCGCCCTGGAAGCCGGTCGTCAGGCCGGCGGGCGGCTGCATGTCCTTTTCGGCGGCCGCGATTGCCGCCGTGGCATCGCCGAGCGAGACGCCGGGGGCGAGATTGAAGGAGATGGTCGCGGCCGGGAATTGCGCGAGGTGGTTTACCAACAACGGCGCCTGATGGACATTGATGCTGGCGATCGCCGACAGCGGCACCTGGCCCGAGCCGGACGACGGCAAATAGATCGAGCCCAGCGAGGCCGGCGTCTGGCCGACCGACGGATCGGCCTCGAGTATGACGCGGTATTCGTTGGACTGGGTGAAGATGGTCGAGATGATGCGCTGGCCAAAGGCGTCGTAGAGCGCGTTGTCGACGGTTGCCGGCGTGATGCCGAAGCGCGCGGCGGTAGCGCGGTCGATGGTGACGTCGACGGCAAGGCCACTCTGCTGGCTGTCGCTCGCGACATCGGCGAGCTCGGGCAACGCCGAGAGCCGGTCGGTGAGCTTGGTCGTCCACGCCGCCAGCTCGACCGGATCGGAATCCTGCAGCACATACTGGTATTGCGAAGCGCTTATCGTGGAATCGACCGTCAGGTCCTGCACCGGCTGCATATGCAGCGAGATCCCGGTGACTTGGGCGGTCTCCCGCGTCAGCCGCCTGATGATGGCGCTGGCGTCGGCCTGGCGCTCGTCGCGCGGCTTCAGATTGATCAGCATGTGACCGCTGTTGGCGGTCATGTTCTGGCCGTCGACGCCGATGAAGGACGACAGGCTGGCGACATCGGGATCCTTGAGGATCGCGTCGGCCAGCGCCTGCTGGTGCGCCGCCATGTCGGCATAGGACGCCGAGCCCGCCGCTTCGGTGATGGCCGAGATGGCGCCGGTGTCCTGCACCGGGAAGAAGCCTTTCGGGATGACGACGTAGAGATAGATTGTGAGCGCAAGCGTCGCGACCGCCACCAGCAATGTCAGCGCCTGGCGGTCGAGCACCCAGCGCAGCGCGGCGGCATAGAAGTTGGCGATCGCATCGAAGGCGCCTTCGCTCCAGCGCGCCAGAGCCCCTGGCCTGCGCGCGGCCGGCGGCTTCAAAAGCCTGGCGCACAGCATCGGCACCAAAGTCAGCGAGACGATGGCCGAGATGACGATGGCGATGGCCAAGGTGATGGCGAATTCGTGGAACAGGCGGCCGACGACATCGCCCATGAACAGAAGCGGGATCAGCACCGCGATCAGCGAGACGGTGAGCGAGATGATGGTGAAGCCGATTTCGCGCGCGCCTTTCAGCGCCGCGTCGAAGGCCGACAGCCCATCCTCTTCCATGTGGCGGAAGATGTTTTCCAGCATGACGATGGCGTCGTCGACGACAAGGCCGACGGCCAAGGTCAATCCCATCAGCGAGATGTTGTCGATCGAGAAGCCGAACAGGAACATCGCGCCAAGCGTGGCGATCAACGAGATCGGCACCGCCACGGCCGGAATGATGGTTGCCGTCACCCGGCGCAGGAACACGAAGATCACCATCACCACCAGGGCGATGGTCAGGAGCAGCGTGAACTGGACGTCGTCGACGGCTTGCCGGATCGAGGTCGACCGGTCGTTGAGCAGCTTGATCGAGGCTGCCGCCGGCATCTGGTCCTGGAAGGACGGCAGCATCGCCTTGACCTTGTCGACCACCTCGACGGTGTTGGCGTCGGGCTGGCGCTGGACCGCCAGGATGATGGCGCGCGTGCCGTCATACCAGCTTGCCGTCGTCGTGGTCTCGACCGAGTCGACGACGCGGGTCACCTCGCCCAACCGCACCGGGTGACCATTCTTGGTGGCGATGATCAGGTTGGAGAAGCCGGCGGCATTGTCGAGCTGCGTGTTGGCGGTGATGGTCAGCTGCTGCTTGTTGTTCTGCAGGACGCCGAGCGGCGTGTTGCTGTTGGCCGAGGTGATCGCGGCCTGCAGCTGATCGATCGAGATGCCGCGCGCGGCGAGCGCGGTCGGAT
>NZ_RZTO01000871.1:0-2474 GCF_003997225.1 Mesorhizobium sp. M2C.T.Ca.TU.002.02.1.1 | reverse complement strand
GATCCCCTATCAGGTGAACAAGGCGGCGATGATCGAGAAGATGGCAGAACTGGTGCGCGAGAAGCGCATCGACGGCATTTCCGACATCCGCGACGAGAGCGACCGCCAAGGCTACCGGGTCGTCATCGAACTGAAGCGCGAGGCCGTCGCCGACGTCATCCTCAACCAGCTTTACCGCTTCACGCCGCTGCAGACCTCGTTCGGCGCCAACATGGTGGCGCTCAACGGCGGCAAGCCCGAAGTGATGACGCTGATCGACATGCTGAAAGCCTTCGTCGGTTTCCGCGAGGAGGTGATCAGCCGCCGCACGAAATACCTGTTGCGCAAGGCGCGCGAGCGGGCGCACGTCCTTGTCGGCTTGGCGATTGCCGTCGCCAACATCGACGAGGTGATCAAGCTCATCCGCACCGCGCCCGATCCGCAGACGGCGCGCGAGCAGTTGATGGAACGGCGCTGGCCGTCGCACGACGTCGCGCCGCTGATCAAGTTGATCGACGATCCGCGTCACCGCATCAACGAGGACGGCACCTACAACCTCTCCGAGGAACAGGCGCGCGCCATCCTCGACCTGCGCCTGCAGCGCCTGACCGCGCTGGGCCGCGACGAGATCGCCGACGAGTTGAACAAGATCGGCGCCGAGATCGTTGATTTCCTTGATATTTTGTCGTCGCGCGCACGCATACAGCAGATCGTCAAGGACGAGCTCATCGCGGTCCGCGACGAATTCGGCACCCCGCGCCGCACCGAACTCTCCGAGGGCGGTGCGGACATGGAAGACGAGGACCTGATCCAGCGCGAGGACATGGTCGTCACGGTCAGCCATTCCGGCTACATCAAGCGCGTGCCGCTGTCGCTCTACCGGGCGCAGCGCCGCGGCGGCAAGGGGCGCTCCGGCATGTCGACCAAGGAAGAGGATTTCGTCACAAGGCTGTTCGTGGCCAACACGCACACGCCGGTGCTGTTCTTCTCCTCGCGCGGCATCGTCTACAAGGAAAAGGTCTGGCGGCTGCCGATCGGCAACCCGCAATCGCGCGGCAAGGCGCTGATCAACATGCTGCCGCTCGAGCAGGGCGAGCGCATCACCACGATCATGCCGCTGCCGGAGGACGAGACCAGCTGGGGCGAGCTCGACGTGATGTTCGCGACGACGCGCGGCACCGTGCGCCGCAACAAGCTCAGCGACTTCATCCAGGTCAACCGCAATGGCAAGATCGCCATGAAGCTGGAGGAAGAGGGCGACGAGATCCTCGGCGTCGAGACCTGCACCGACAATGACGACGTGCTCCTGACGGCGAATTCCGGCCAGTGCATCCGCTTCCCGGTCTCCGACGTCCGCGTCTTCCAGAGCCGCAATTCCGTCGGCGTGCGCGGCATAAGCATGGCCGAGACCGACCGCATCATCTCGATGTCGATCATCGAGCACGTCGATGCGTCACCCGCCGAGCGCGCCGCCTATCTGAAGCGCGCGGCGGCCGAGCGCCGACTTGCCGCCGGCGGGGCCGGCGAGGAAGAGGAGATTGCGCTCACCAATGAGGAGGTCGGCGAGGAAGCCGAGCTTTCCGACGAGCGTTACGAGTTCCTCAAGGCGCATGAGCAACTCGTGCTGACGGTGACCGAATATGGCTATGGCAAGCGCTCGTCGTCCTACGATTTCCGCATGATCGGTCGCGGGGGCAAGGGCATTCGCGCCACCGACGTTTCCAAGACGGCCGAGATCGGCCGTCTTGTCGCGACCTTCCCGGTCGGCGATGACGATCAGATTATGCTGGTTTCGGACGGCGGCACGGTCATCCGGGTGCCGGTCAATGGCATACGCTTCGCCAGCCGCGCCACCAAGGGCGTGACGATCTTCAACACGGCCGAAGGCGAGAAGGTTGTGTCGGTGGAGCGGATTTCGGAGCCGCAGTCTGACGAAGAGGCGGAAGATGTGTCTTCGAGCGAGACTGGCGCGGACGATATGGGCGAGGGCGAATAAGTCTCGGCTTAGGCTTCACCGGCCCTCTGGGCCGGTGCGGTGATGGTGGGTCAATGGCGACGGTAGACGTTGCGATGAGCGAAACCATCGAGCCGCTTGGTGTTGGCCTTGACGCGCACCCGCGCTGCTTCCTGATGCAACCCGAATGCAGTCGCGATCAGCATCACGATGGTCATTGCAGTGGCAAGCATGTAGATCAGCATTTGCGTGTTCTCCTGGGCTTACAACGATGACATGGGGATTTGGTTTCATCCCTTGAAGCGGCAACCTAGTGAACGCTGCGTGAAATGTTCGTGATCGTCGCGTTCATCTGTCGTTCATCGGGGCGAAAAGGTTCACGGCCGGCCAACCGATCGGATTTGCCTTTGTTCGGGAGGCCCGCTAAAGCGTTTCGCCGGAAACGGCGAACCGCTCTATCTTTTTGTTTTGCGCAATTCCGGACGGAAAACCGCTCACACTTTTCCTGGAATTGCTCTAGAAGCCTGCCATGACCGAACGC
>NZ_RZTO01000870.1:0-2482 GCF_003997225.1 Mesorhizobium sp. M2C.T.Ca.TU.002.02.1.1 | reverse complement strand
GTCCTGCTCGGGCAGACGGGTATCGGTCAGCCCGCGAGCGCCACCGACTGGCCGCTCGCGGCGATCGCGGCCGTCGTGGTCGGCGGGGTCCCGCTCAGCGGCGGCGTGGGCAATGTGGGCGGCGCGGTCCTCGGCACCCTGCTCCTGGGCGTCGTCGCAAATGCACTCAATCTGTTGGGCATTTCGCCCTACTGGCAGCCAGCAGTTACCGGCGCCGTCATCCTCGTGGCGGTGGGTTTCGACAGCTATCAGCGCAAGCGCCGGGAGCTGCGCTGAAACAACCCATGAAAAGAACCAACGCATGAACAAGGGGAATGACATGAAGAGACATTTGTCCCGCCGGACCGTGCTTAGAGCGGCGACGGCCGTGCTTGCCATCGGCTTTGCCATTGATGGTCAGTCCGCGATGGCCGCCGAGCACAAGATTGGCATGATGATCTGGAACACCTCGGTTCCGTTCTATTCGAACCTGATCAAGGGCGCGCAGAACACTGCCAAGGACCTCGGCGCATCGCTAGACTTGCAGAGCGGCAATGGCGATCTGTCGACTGAGATCTCGGTCGTGCAGCAGTTCATCGCGCAGAAGGTCGATCTCATCCTGATTACGCCGAGCAACGCAAAGGGCATCGTGCCTGTCGTCAAGCAGGCGAACGAGGCCGGCATTCCGGTTATCGCGGTCAACAATCGCGTCGACACGAGTTCGGGAGCCAAGATCGCGACTTTCGTTGGCGTGGACGATGTCACTTTTGGAAAGCAGCAGGGCGAACTCCTTGCCAAGGCGATCGGCGGCAAGGGCAAGGTCGCCTATATTCTCGGCAAGCTGGGCACGTCTTCGCAGATCGACCGCAAGGCCGGCCTGATGGAAACCCTGAAGAAATATCCCGATATCAAGATCGTCGAGGAACAGTCGGCGGATTGGGATAACGCCAAGGCGCTTGCGGTCACCCAGGATTTCCTGAGCCGTTATCCGTCGGGCTCGCTGGACGCCATCATCGACCAGGGGCCGGAAGGCGTGAACGGCGCCAGCTTCGCCAAGCAGAGCGGGCGCACCGATGTCAAGTTCATCCTCGGCGACTACCCCGCCGATGTCCGCAGCGCCATTCAGGCTGGAACCGTCTTCGGCACCGTAGACCAGGATCCGGCGCCGCAGGGTGTGATGGGGGTGAAGGATGCGGTCAACCTTCTCGACGGCAAAGCCTCGGAAGTCCCCTCCCCTAACCATTTTCTCGATCTGCCGATCGTGACCAAGGACAATGTGGAGCAATTCCCTCCGGCTTGGGGCGGCTGACTCTCCCACAAGCCGCCTCGGTCTGCCTTCGGGCAGGCCCGCGATCGGCCTGGAGTCCGGGCCGGTCGCGACCGTCAGAAAGATGCGCAGCCATGCTTCTTGAAATGACCGACATTCGAAAGAGCTTCGCGGGAAGCACCGTGCTTCACGGCGTGTCTTTCAATCTCGCCAAGGGCGAGATCCATGCCTTGGTCGGCCACAATGGGGCTGGCAAGAGCACGCTGATGAAGGTGCTGGGCGGGCTTTATGCCGACCATAGCGGCACAATCACCATAGCCGGCGAGCCAGTCATCCTGGCAACACCGCGAGATGCTCACGCTCATGGCGTCGCCACCATCTATCAGGATTTCGCGCTCGTTCCCGACTTCACCGTCGCCGAGAACATCGCGCTCGGGCGCGAACCGCGCGGCGCTGCGGCAGGCCTTGTCTCGCACAGCGCGTTGAGGAAACGCTCGGCTCAGGAAGCCGCCGCCCTCGGCATCGAACTGCCGATGGACACGCCGGTACGCAGGCTCGGCGTCGCCGCGCAACAGCTGACCGAGATCGTGCGGGCGCTGTCGCAGAACGCCAGTATCCTCATCATGGACGAGCCGACAGCTAGGCTTGCACCTGCTGAGCGGGCTCATCTCTTCAGCCTGATGCGCCGCATGACTGCCAAAGGCATGGGTATCATCTACATCAGCCACTTCCTCGATGAAGTGATCGAGATTGCCGATCGCATAACCGTGCTTCGCGACGGCAAGGTCGCTGAGACCGGTCCGTCGTCGGACTTCAGCGTGGACAGGCTGGCGGCACTGCTTGTCGGCGAGGCGAAAGTGGCTTCCTCGCCATCCGCGCCCGCGCCGACGCAACTCGAAGCGGTGCGCCTGACGCTCGAGAATTTCTCGGTTTCCGGGCGGCGTCCGTTTTCGCTTAAGGTGCGTGCTGGCGAGATTGTCGGGCTTGCCGGCCTGATCGGGTCGGGACGATCGCGGATTGCTCGCGCGCTGATCGGCGACGTCGAAAGCAGTGGCATGTTGAAGGTCGACGGGAAAATCCTGCCTTCGCTCGATCCCGTCAGTGCGGGTCGGCGCGGTCTTGTGCTCGTGCCGGAGGACCGCAATTCGAACGGCCTCGTCTTGACCGGATCGGTCCGCGCGAACATCGAGCTGACGGCGCTCGCACCGCTGATGTCGAGCTTCGGCATCGTAAGGC
>NZ_RZTO01000086.1:0-12421 GCF_003997225.1 Mesorhizobium sp. M2C.T.Ca.TU.002.02.1.1 | reverse complement strand
CTAGGAGATTCACACATCTCGTAGGCTCCAGCCACGTGCGATGGATTGGAAGTACTGAAGGCCGTGGCGGAAGGTAATAGGGCCTGGCGGCTTGGACTTGGGATAGCCATCCCATCCTCCGAGCTTGGCGATGATCCATGCGGCCCAGGCCAGGGATTTGGGCGGGTGAGGGTTTTTCTGGAGTTCGGTCTTGCCCTCCAACTCGTGCACCAGCGCCTGCAAGGTGTCGATTTCGGTAGGCGTAAAGGCGATCTCGGCCGACTGTGCGGATGCTCCGTCGCGAGCTTGGACAAGCTGCATGATGATGCAGGCGGCGCGCGCGGCGATGGCGGTCAGCTTCATCAACCGCTCGGCGGTTTCCAACTGACTGTCCTCCAATTGCAGGCCCTGCTGCTTCAGGGTGCGGAAGAATTGTTCGATGATCCAGCGCATCCGATACCAGGCGACCACCTGCCAGGCCATGGCCGCGTCTTGAACACCATGGGTGGTCAGCAGGCGCCACACGATAGGCTCGGCATCCGCAGGTGCACCCACCTCAAGCACTTCCACCAAGCTCACCGTGACCGTCTTGGCCAGCCCTTTTTCGATGCAGTTTTGTGGGCGCTTGAGGGCGACTTGCCCGAAGCGGGTCACCAGATGGGCCGTGCGCGCCGGCCGGCCAGGACGAGCCCGCAATTCCACATCGGCTTCACCAGCCGGTTGCAGCTTTGCCGTCGAAAGCTTGCCACCCTCGATCAAACGGTCGCTCATGGCGCGGGTCAGGATATGGAAGTTCGCACCCGGCACGCGCTCCCACTTGGCGTAGATGTCGCTCTCACGATCGCTCACCTCCGTCACCGTCGCCGCTTGAGCCAGCACCTCCTTGGCCGCTTCGGCCGTGGCCAGCCAGCGCTGCGATTCCTTGTCGGCCAACAACCGTTGACTGTGTGGCGTCTCCACCCGGCCATCGCGCGTCCAGATCTGGCCCGACACCAGCCCCAGCACCTCGCCCGTTCCCGCATCCAGCGCCAACATGGCATGCAGCAGCGCACCTCGGACGTTGCCGCCCTTGCCGATCTCGCCCAGACCCCGCCGATGCTGCGCCGTGGTCGTAAAGTTGATCTCGCTGGTGTCTTGGACCGCCAGCACGTGACGGCCAGCACAGGCCTGCGAACTCGTCAGCCCCCAGCCTTCGATCAGGCTCTGCGTCGTCACCCGCTTGTTCGCCAGGAACCGGCCAAAACCAATGATCCGTCCCCGCGATCCTCCCGCAAGCCGTCGAACGCAAACGCTCTGACGATCCACCATGAGCCCCAGCAACTGGGCCCCCTTTTTTGCAAGCGCTCGTCGCCGAACGCTCCTAATCCGATCTCATGGGCTGACATCGCGACGCATCTCCATCAACGCATCGCAGACGGAATCACATCCCAACACAAGACCGCTAATCAAAAGCGAGTCATTCATCTCAAAAGATGTGTGCATCCCCTAGCGCAAAGCGGGGGAGAGGTGTCCGCGAAGCGGACGGAAAGGGGGCCTTCCTAGGGCGCTCCCCTCTCCGTCTCGGCTTCGCCGAGCCACCTCTCCCCACTATCGTGGGGCGAGGAACCAGGTGTTCACCCAGCGCTGTTCTGCGGATAGCAAATGATCGACAGATACCGCATCGGCAGCTGCGTCAGCTCTTCCGGTCCGTGCGGCGCGTCGGCGTCGAAGAACAGGCTGTCGCCCGGCTTCATCGGATAGAGGTTGTTGCCGTGCCGGTAAACGACCTCGCCCTCGAGCATGTAGAGGAACTCCATGCCGGCGTGCTGGAAGGTCGGGAACACATCCGAATTTTCGGTCAGCGTGATGAGATAGGGCTCGACCACCACGCCGCTGGTGTTGGCGCCGATATGTCCGAGCAGATTGTACTGATGGCCGGCGCGGGTTCCGCGCCGCTCGACATCGACGCCTTCGCCCGCCTTGACGAAGACGGCGCTGTGCTCTTCCTCGAAACGCCGGAAGAAGGCGGTCACCGGAACGCCCAGCGCCCGCGACAGCGCCTGCAGCGTCGTCAGCGACGGCGAGGTGATGCCGTTCTCGATCTTCGACAGCATGCCGAGCGAAATGTCTGTCGCCGCGGCGAGATCGGCGACGGTGATGCCGAGCTTCTTGCGGAAGGCACGCACTTCATGGCCGATCGCCACTTCGAGCACCTTCTCGCGCGTGTCGCGGATGGCGTGCGGGTTCTGCGTCAGCGGCGTGCGGATCGTGCGTCCGTCGGCCGAAACGCGCTTCGGCGGCGCCTTGCCCTTGGCGGCCACCTCGGTTGGCTTCGTAGCAGATGTCTTGTTCGCCATGTCGCCCCCGACTCTCGCGGATTTATTTCACTCAAGGTGAACATATGCGGTGGCGATACGGAAGTGCAACCGCGACGGCAAGTCGCCGGATGTCGCAGGGCCGTCCCGCCTAATTCGCCTGCCGCGGCTTTTCCATCGGAAATCCGTTCCGTGCAAAGCGCTTGCCCTCAGATGTCTGTTGACAGCACCGAAGACCCAATTACTGTCACTGTCAGTGAAATTTGTTTCGTGAGAGCAATTCCAGGAAAAGTGTCGAGCGGTTTTCCGCCCGGAATTGCGTCAAGACAAAGTCGAAATCAAAAAGAGGAGGCCCGCAATGAAATCTCGTGTCGCCGTCATCGGCGCCGGACCGTCCGGTCTGGCGCAGCTAAGGGCCTTCAAGTCGGCCGCCGACAAGGGCGCCGAGATCCCGGAGATCGTCTGCTTCGAGAAGCAGTCAGACTGGGGCGGCCTGTGGAACTACACCTGGCGCACCGGCCTCGACGAGCATGGCGATCCGGTGCATGGCTCGATGTACCGCTATCTTTGGTCGAACGGCCCGAAGGAATGCCTCGAATTCGCCGACTACACCTTCGAGGAGCATTTCGGCCGGCCGATCGCCTCCTATCCGCCGCGCGCCGTGCTGTGGGATTACATCAAGGGCCGCGTCGAGAAATCGGGTGTGCGCAAATGGGTGCGCTTCAACAGCCCGGTGCGCATGGTGACGTTCTCCGACGAGACGAAGAAGTTCACCGTTACCGCGCATGACCGCACCAACGACGTGACTTATTCGGAGGAGTTCGACAACGTCGTCGTCGCGTCCGGCCATTTCTCGGTGCCCAACGTGCCCTTCTTCGAAGGCTTCCCCACCTTCAACGGCCGCATCCTGCACAGCCACGATTTCCGCGACGCGATGGAATTCAAGGGCAAGGACATCCTGATCATCGGCCGTTCCTATTCGGCCGAGGACATCGGTTCGCAATGCTACAAATACGGCGCCAAGTCGATCACCTCCAGCTATCGCTCCAAGCCGATGGGCTTCAAGTGGCCGGAGAACTGGAAGGAAGTGCCGCTCCTGCAGAAGGTCGTCGGCAAGACGGCGCATTTCAAGGACGGCACCACCAAGGACGTCGACGCCATCATTCTGTGCACCGGCTACCTGCACTCCTTCCCCTTCCTCACCGACGACCTCAAGCTCAAGACCGCCAACCGCATGTGGCCGCTCGATCTCTATGAAGGCGTCGTCTGGGAGAAGAACCCGAAACTGTTCTACATCGGCATGCAGGACCAGTTCTACACCTTCAACATGTTCGACGCGCAGGCCTGGTACGCGCGCGACGTCATCATGGGCCGCATCAAGCTGCCGTCCCCCGAGGCGATGGCCGAGCACAGCGCCAAGTGGCGCGCCCGCGAGGAGACGCTGGAGGATGCCGAGCAGATGATCTGGTTCCAGGGCGACTACACCAAGGAGCTGATGGACCAGACCGACTATCCGGGCTTCGACGTCGAGGCGGTCAACCGCACCTTCATGGAGTGGGAGCACCACAAGATGGAAAACATCATGACCTTCCGCGACAATGCCTACCGCTCGCTGATGACCGGCACCATGGCGCCGCTGCATCACACCCCCTGGCTGCAGGCGCTGGACGATTCCATGGAGAGCTATCTCGAGGTGAAGGGCGTGGCGGCCGAGTAGCACGGCGCGCCTTGCCCCTCAGGTCAAGTCAGCAAGGTGGGGTGTCTCTCGGGGCACCCCATCGGCCTACCAGCACACGTAGCCGCCATCGACGATCAGGTCGAGGCCTGTCACGAAGCTGGACGCGCGGCTGGCCAGGAAGACGGTTGGCCCGACCATTTCCTCCGGCGCCGCCATGCGCCCCATCGGCGTGTCGCGCTTGAAGATCTTTATCTCCTCCGCCACCTCGGGCCGCTTGTTCATCGGCGTCAGCGTGTAGCCCGGACTGACGACGTTGACGCGCAGGCCGCGATCCGCCCACTCCATGGCGAGGCTCTTCGACATATGGATGACGGCGGCTTTCGATGAATTGTAGTGCGCCTGCGTCAGCCCGCGGTTGACGATGGTGCCCGACATCGAGGCGATGTTGATGATGGAGCCGGCGCGTCGAGGAAGCATGACGCGCGCTTCGGCCTGACAGGACAGGAACACACCCGCGACATTGACCTCGTGCACCTTGCGCCACTTCTCCAGCGGCAAGGTCTCGGCCGCTTCCGATCCGGCGATGCCGGCATTGTTGACGGCGACGGTGAGCGCGCCGAGTTCGGCTTCGAGCCGATCGATCGCCGTGGCCAGGTCGGTCTCGGACGTCACGCTCCCCGTCAGCACCAGCGCCTTGCGGCCGAGGGCCTTGATCTTGTCGGCAGTCTGCTCAAGCCCGCCGTTCGAGGCATGGCCGAAGCAGGCGACATCGGCGCCGGCCTCGGCAAGCCCGATCGCGATCGCCTGGCCAATGCCGCTGCCGGCGCCCGTCACCAGCGCCACGCCGCCGCCCAATTTGAAAAGATCCATTGCGCCCTCCCTGATTGCCGGAAGGTATGCGCTGGATGACGCCTCGATCAAGCGGCCTGATCTGGCGGGGTCGGTACTTCGATTTTCAGAAATAGCCGTCCGACGCCGCCGTCGCTTCCTTGGGAATCTCCACTCCGTCGACCAGGATCTTGTCGACCAGCTCGTGGTGGAAGCACACGAGGCCCTTGATGCGCTCGGCCTCGTGCACCGGCTCTGGATAGTACCAGACGAGGTTCTCGTGACGCTTCTTGGGCGTCGTCACATGGTAGTAGTTGGAGATGCCCTTGTAGGGGCAGCGCGAGATGTAGCGGCTGGGCGCAAACATATCGAGCCGCGTGTCCGAGATCGGCAGATAGTGGCGTACCGGATGGCCGGTTTCGAACAGGAACACCCCGCGCCGTGAATCGGCCACCTGCTCGCCGTCGAGGATGACCTGCACGCGCCGCGAGGAGGGCAGGCAGTCGACACGGCGGAACGGGTCGCGGGCATGGACGAAGATCTCTTCGTCCTCTTCGTACCAATGGGTCATCTTCGGCCAGTAGAAGGAGATGTAGTCCTGGATCGGCGGGCAGCCCTTGACGGGGTTGAGGTATCGCCAGGCGCCGTCCTCGACCAGCGTGATGCCGGTGTTGAGCGAATAATGCGTGGCGACGCCCTTGAACGGGTCTTCCGTCGTCGTCTGGCTCGGTAGCAGGAACTCCTCGCGCACATCGCTCATCGGGAAGTAATAGACCGGCAGGTGGTCGCTCTCCTGGAACACCAGCGCCTTCGTGGTGTCGGCCACGATCATCGGCCCGACCTGCACCCTGATCCGCTTGGGCGAGGGCATGGTGAAAGCGACGTAGCCCGGTTCGAACTCGTACTGCACGATATTGTCGAGGATCGGGAAATGCGGCCCGCGGCCGCGCAGATGGGGCTTGCGAATGGTCGTCGTCCTCTTCTCGTCGTTGGCGGCCTGGTTCTTGCGCGCGGTCATGGTCATGACGTCACCGATACACGATCAAGCAACAGACCGGCGGCGATCGGCGGCAGACCGCTGACATTCTTGCGCACCGGCACCAGAAGGTCCGGGAAATAGCTGAAGATCACCGGCGTCTCGTCGAGCAGCAGCTTCTGGATGTCGGAAGCGGCCTTGCGCTGGGCATAGAGGTCGAGCGCCTTCAGATAGCTGTTGACCATCCCGTCATAGGTCGCGTTCTTGAAATGCGCCGCGTTCCACGGACCGTCGCTGACCAGCGGGCTTTTCAGGAACACGTTCGGCACGCTGCGATGCGCGTAGTCGGTGATGCCGAGCGGGCTGTCCAGCCAGTCCGACTGGCCGAACACCGCCTTGCCGTAATATTTGTCCTGGTCTTCGATGTTGAGCGAGATGCGCGCGCCGATCTCCTTGGCGAAGTTCTGGAAGAGCTGCGCGTATCCGGGGATGTCGGAATAGCGCAGCGTCGTCAGCGTCATGTCGAAGCCGTTGGCCAGGCCCGCCGCCTCCATCAGCTGCTTGGCCTTGGCGAGGTCCTTGGTGCGCTGCGGCACCGACTTGTCGGTGACCGGGAAGGCGGGAGCGAACGGGCTGTCATTGCCGGTGGCCGCCATGCCGCGGCAGAGCCCGTCGACCAGCTGGGAGCGGTCGATGCACAAGGCCAGCGCCTGGCGCACGCGCTTGTCGGTGAAGGGGGCCATATCGCAGCGCATATGGAGTTGGCGATGCGCGGTGGAGGCGACGCGCAGCACGGTGATGTCAGGATTGCCAAGCACTACCTGGCTGACGTCGAGCGGGATCGCGTCGAGCACGTCGACCTCGCCCGCCTGTAATGCCAGAATCCGCGGCTGCACGTCGCCGTAGAATTTGAATTCGAGCCGGTCGGGCAGAGCCTTCTCGCCCCAATAGTCGGGATTGCGCACGAAGCTCGCGCCGACCTTCGGCGTGTAGCTTTCGAGCCGGAACGGCCCGGTGCCTTCGAAGGTCTTCTCGTAGTCGCCCTTATAGCTCGCCGGCAGGATGACGGCGTTGTAATTGTCGATCGACACCGAATAGGGGAAGCTGCCGTTCGGCGCGTCGAGATGGAATTCGACCGTGTGGTCGTCGACCTTGCGCGTGCCGCCTTTCAACAGCAGGCCCTTGAACACCGACAGCGCGTTGGACGGGCCGTTCGGATCGGCGAGGCGATCGAAGGTCGCCACGACGTCGTCGGCCTTGAAGTCCTCGCCATTGTGGAATTTCACGCCCTTGCGCAGCTTGAAGGTCCATACGCTGCCGTCGGCGTTGGGCGACCAGCTTTCCGCCAGCACCGGCTTCAGCGTCAGGTCGGGCTGCGTCACGCACAGGAACTCGGACGTCTGGAAGGCGAGCTGGTAGCTGCCGCTGTCATAGAAGGTGACCGGATCGATGGCGCCGCCGGTCCTCAGCCGCGCCATGGCGAGGATCGGCTCGACATCGGTGCGGTAGGCGGTTTTCAGCGTCTGCGTCGCCATCAGCGCGTCATTGGCCTCCTGGAAGCCCTCAAGCGCCTTGCGGTCGACCAGCAGCGCCTGTGCGTAGGCGCGCTGCACCTCGACCGCCGACAGCATCAGGCTTTCGATCGGATCGGTGACGTTGTGGCTTTGGTCAAGCATATGCGCCGGATTGAAGCCTTCTGCGCCGGAGAGCTCCGCATCGACCAGCTCATTGAAGACGAGGAACAGCCGGTAGGGATCGATCGAGCCGGCGTCGAGGTCGTCGTCGCCATATTTGGAATCGTTGAAGTGGAAGCCGCCCAGCTTTTTGAACTGGATCAGCCGCGACACGATCATCTCGATGTTGACGTTGGGCGCGTGGTGGCCGAGGTCGACCAGGCAGAAGGCTTTATCGCCGAGCTCCTTCGCGATGATGTAGTTGGTGCCCCAGTCTTGCACGACCGTCGAATAGAAGGCCGGCTCATACATCTTGTGCTCGGTGAACAGCCGCCAGTCGTCCGGCAGGCCGGCATAAATCTCGCCCATGGCGTCGAGATAGCGTTCGAAGGCTTTCGCAAAATTGACCTGGCCGGGGAAGTTCGAGCCGTCGCCGATCCAGACCGTCAGCGCCTTGGAGCCCAGCGTCCTGCCGATCTCGATGCATTCGAGATTGTGCTCGACCGCCTGGCGGCGCGTGCCGGCATCGGCATGCGACAAAGAGCCGAATTTGTAGGAGAGCTTCTGGTCCTTGGCATCGGAGAAGGTGTTCGAGTTCATCGCGTCGAAGCCGAGGCCGAAACGCGAGGCCGCCTGCTTCAGCCGGTTCGGATCGGCCTTGTCCCACGGGATGTGCAGCGAGACAGTCGGCGTCGCCTGCGTCAGCTGGGCAATGACGGCACAGTCCTCGATCTTGTCGAAGATGTCGCGCGGCTCGCCGGAGCCGGGAAAACGGGCAAAGCGCGTGCCGCCGGTGCCGACGCCCCAGGACGGGATCGCGACGGCGAATTTCTCGACCTTGTCGCGGATGGCGTCGATGGCGATGCCGCGGCGGTCGAGACGCTCGCCGAGGGAAGCGTAGTCGCGGTCGAGGTTGGCTTTGCGCGCGGCGTTGTGGCTGGCGACGAGGTCGGCCGAGATAATGACTTCAGACAATGCGGTTCCTCCCAGTATTCGTTCGGCTGGCGCCGCCCCTCATCCGCCCTTCGGGCACCTTCTCCCCGTCAACGGGGAGAAGGGAAGTGCGCGCCTAACGCGTAAAGCTTTGCGCGTTGCCGGCGTCGACGTTGACGATGTTGCCGGTCGATTTGGCCGACATGTCGGAGGCGAAGAAGTAGATCGCCTCGGCGATGTCTTCCGGGAAGACCGAGCGTTTCAGCATCGAGCGCGAGCGGTAATGCTCCTCGAGATCGTCGGTCGACATCTTGTAGGCGGCGGCGCGCTGTTCCTTCCACTCGCCGGTCCAGATCTTGGAGCCGCGCAGGACGGCGTCCGGATTGACGACGTTGACCCTGATCTGCGCTTCCGCGCCTTCCAGCGCCAGGCAGCGAGCGAGATGGATCTCGGCGGCCTTGGCGGTGCAATAGGCGGACGCGTTCGGCGAGGCGGCGAGCCCGTTCTTGGAGGCGACGAAGACGACGTTGCCGCCGATCTTCTGGGCGCGGAACAGCCGGAAAGCCTCGCGCGAGACGAGGAAATAGCCGGTGGACAGGATGTCCATATTCTTGTTCCACAAGGCGAGCGTCGTCTCCTCGATCGGCGCCGAGGAGGCTAGGCCGGCATTGGAGACCAGGATGTCGATGCCGCCGAATTCGACCGCCGTTTCGGCGAAGCCCGAAAGCACTTGCTCGTCCGAGGTGACGTCGATCCGCACCGGACGGACGAAGTCCTTGCCGAACGCCTTCGACAGCTCGTCATTGGCGCTGGCCAAAGCCGCCTCGTCGATATCGGCGAGCACGACGCAGGCGCCTTCGCGCAGCAGCCGGTTGGCGGTGGCGCGGCCGATGCCGCCGGCGCCGCCGGTGACCAGCGCGATCTGGCCGGCCAGCGCCTTCGGCTTCGGCAGGCGCTGCAGCTTGGCTTCCTCGAGCTGCCAGTACTCGATGTCGAAAGCTTCCTGCGCGGGCAGGCCGACATAGGACGAAACCGTCGAGGCGCCGCGCATGACGTTGATGGCGTTGACATAGAATTCGCCGGAAATGCGGGCCGTCGCCTTGTCGCCGGCGAAGGTGAACATGCCGACCCCAGGCATCAGATAGACCACGGCATTGGGATCGCGGATGGCCGGCGAGTCCGGATGCTTGCATGCGTCGTAGTAGGCCTGATAGCCGACGCGGTATTCGGCGATGTCATCCGCCAGGCGGGCGATGACGGCGTCGACATCCGGCTTTGCCGGATCGAACTCGATGACCAGCGGCCGGATCTTGGTGCGCAGGAAATGGTCGGGGCAAGACGTGCCGAGCGCCGCCAGCGGCCGCAGGTCCTTCGAATTGACGAACTCCAGCACCGCCGGCTGGTCGTCGAAATGGCCGAGCTTGTGGCTTTTCTCGGAGATCAGGCCGCGGATGCGCGGCATCAGTTTGGCTGCGATGGCGCGACGCGCCGGCGCGTCGAGCGCCTGTACCACTTCGCCACCGAAGATCGCCTTGCCCTGCGATTTGCGCTCGAACCAGTCGATCGCCTGGTTGATCACCGAGATCGTCGTTTCGTAGCATTCCTTTGGCGTGTCGCCCCAGGTGAACAGGCCGTGGCTTTCGAGCACGACGCCCTTGGCCTCGGGGTTTTCGAGGCAGAATTTCTCCAGCCACAGGCCGAGCTCGAAGCCCGGCCGCTTCCAGGGCAGCCAGCCGATGGCGTCGCCGAAGATCTCCCTGGTGATCGCCTTGGAATCCTTGGCGGCGGCGACCGCGATGATGGCGTCGGGATGCATGTGGTCGACATGAGGCTTCGGCACGAAAGCGTGCAGCGGCGTGTCGATCGAGGCCGCGCGCGGATTGAGGTTGAAGGTGCAGTGGGGAAGATAGCCCACCATCTCATCCTCATGTGCGAGCCCGCGATAAAGAGCTTTGATGGCGCGTAATTTGTCCATGTAGAGGGTGGCGAAACCGTCAAGCTTGATCGAGGCGCTGTCGCCGCCCGAACCCTTGACCCACAGCACCTCGACATCCTTGCCGGTCAGCGGGTCCTTCTGCCAGACCTTGGACGAGGTGTTGCCGCCGCCATAATTGGTGACGCGCTTGTCGGACCCCAGCGTGTTCGAGCGATAGACCAGAAGCTCGGGACCGCTCATCCCTTCGGCTTTTGCATCGTCCCAAAGATTGGCGAGGCGCGAGCCGGAGCGCTTGTCGAGCATAGGTATCCTCCCTTGGAGCGCGAACGCCGCGCTCCTCTTTTCTCGCGGCGAATGTCTACGCAAGCGCCCTGCTTGTCAATCAGAAACGATCAAGATCGATCATATTGCACTGCACAATGAAATTATATGATCGGAAATGATTGACACTGCGCGTTTTCTAGTGCCTGATGCTCGAGCTGGGAGGAACCATGCACGAAAAAGAACGCCACAGGATCATTCTGTCCGCCGTCCAGGAAAAGCCTGTCGTGACGGTGCAGGAAATGGTCGAGCTGACGGACTCCTCCGAGGCGACGATCCGGCGCGACATCGCGGCGCTCCACGTGCAAAAGCGCCTGCGCCGGGTGCGCGGCGGCGCCGAGGCGATCTCGCCGCCGCAATTCATCGGCCTCGCCGGCCGGCCCTTCTCCGTCAACGAGACGTTGAACGCCGCGCAGAAGCGCGCGATCGCGCGGGAAGCGGTGAACCTTTGCACGGACGGCGAGCCGATCATCATCAACGGCGGCACCACCACCTTCCAGATGGTGCACTTCCTGACCGGCCGCCGCATGCCGATCTTCACCAATTCCTTCCCGATCGCCGAGCATCTGCTCAAGCACTCAAAGAACACGGTGATGCTGTCGGGCGGCACGATCTACCGCGAGCAGAACATCATCCTGTCGCCCTTCGACAATGACGTGACGCGCAACTTCTATGCGCGGCGCATGTTCATGGGCGCGCAGGGGCTCGGGCCGCTCGGGCTGATGGAAGGCGATCCCCTGCTGATCCAGGCCGAGCAGAAGCTGATCGACCAGGCCGACGAACTGGTGGTGCTGGTCGATTCCTCGAAATTCCGCATGCGCTCCAGCCTGATCCTGTGCGGGCTGTCGCGCATCGCGACCGTGATCACCGACGACGGCATCGAGGATCGCGAAGCCAAGATGCTGGAAACGGCGGGCGTGGCGCTGATCGTCGCCCGCGGACAGTCAAGCGACAAGGAAGAATCTTCACTGCAGGCCTGAGGGAAACTCACGCCCGCAGCGGCGATGGAACGCAACGCTCAAGGGAGGATATTCGATGAGCTTTTTGAAGAAACTGCTGGTTACGGCGGCCTTTTCCGCCGCCATGTTCGTGAATGCCGCCTATGCCGAGAACGTCAAGATCGCGCTGGTGGTGAAGTCGCTCGGCAACGGCTTCTTCGACGCCGCCAACAAGGGCGCCGAGGAAGCGGCCAAGGAGCTGGGCGACGTCGACGTCATCTACACCGGACCGACCAAGGCCACCGCCGAGGCGCAGATCGAGGTGATCAATTCGCTGATCGCGCAGAAGGTCAACGCGATCGCCGTTTCGGCCAATGACGCCGACGCGCTGGTGCCGGTGCTGAAGAAGGCGATGGATCGCGGCATCACCGTGATCTCCTGGGATTCGGGCGTCGCCAAGGAAGGCCGCCAGCTCCACCTCAACCCGTCCGACACCGGCCTGATCGGCGAGACCATCATCAAGCTCGCCGCCGACTACCTGCCGGAAGGCGGCGACGTCGCGATCCTCTCGGCCTCCTCGACCGCGACCAACCAGAACGCCTGGATCGAAGCGGCCAAGAAGGTGCTGCCGGAGAAGTTCCCGAAGATCAAGCTGGTCGCCACCGTCTACGGCGATGACGACTCGGCCAAGAGCACCGACGAAGCCAAGGGCCTCTTGAAGTCCTATCCGAACCTCAAGGCGATCATCGCGCCGACCACGGTCGGCGTCGTTGCCGCCGCGCAGGTCGTCACCGACGAGAACCTGATCGGCAAGGTCAATGTCACCGGTCTCGCGCTGCCGTCCGAGTTCAAGAAGTTCATCGAC
>NZ_RZTO01000869.1:0-2486 GCF_003997225.1 Mesorhizobium sp. M2C.T.Ca.TU.002.02.1.1 | reverse complement strand
CGTCGAGATCAAGCTTCTGCACCGCCGCCTGAAGAACACGATGATCTACGTCACCCACGACCAGATCGAGGCGATGACGCTGGCCGACCGCATCGCGGTGATGAAGGGCGGCGTGATTCAGCAGCTCGACGCGCCGCAGACGATCTACAACCGCCCCGTCAACCGCTTCGTCGCCGGCTTCCTCGGCTCGCCGGCGATGAACTTCGTCGACGGCAGGCTGGAGAAGGCCGGCGGCGACTGGCACTTTGCCGTCGAGGATGTGCGCATTCCACTTGCGACCTATGCCTTCGAGAAGGAGCCGGCGCCTGGCCCCGCCGTGTTCGGCATCCGGCCCGAGCATGTCGCCTTCAACAGCGGCACGGGCTGGCCCTTCACCGCGACGGCCAATGTCGAGGTCGTCGAGCCGATGGGTTCCGACACGCTGGTGTGGCTGAAGCTTGGGCAGCAGAACTTCACCGTGCGCGTCACCTCCGAACGCACGCCGAAGAACGGCGATGCGGTCAGCATCGGCTTCGATCCGCTGCGCGCCTCGCTCTTCAACGCCCAAACCGGCGACCGAATTTAACCTCCCAGGACCAACAGCACGGACAGGACAGATGAACTGGTCATTCCAACTCTACAGCGCGCGCAATTTCCAGCCATGGACCGGCGTGGTGAAAATGCTTGGGCAGCTCGGCTACAGCCAAGTCGAGGGCTTCGGCGGCGTCTATGACGACCCCAAAGCGTTCCGCGCCGAGCTCGACAAGAACGGGCTGGCGATGCCGACCGGGCATTTCTCGATCGACGCGCTGGAGAATGATTTCGACGGCGTGCGCAAAATCGCCGACGCGCTCGGCATCACGCTTATGATCTGCCCCTATCTGATGCCCGACCAGCGTCCGTCCGACGCCGCCGGCTGGCGCGGCTTCGGCGAGCGTCTCGCCAAGGTGGGCGAAACGGCGAAGAAGGCCGGCTACGGCTTTGCCTGGCACAACCACGATTTCGAGTTCAAGGCACTCGCCGACGGCTCGGCGCCGCAGGACCATATCCTGTCCGCCGCGCCCGACATCGGCTGGGAAATGGACGTCGCCTGGGTGATCCGCGGCGGCGCCGATCCGTTGCCCTGGATCGAAAAACACGGCAAGCGCATCGTCGCCGTCCACGTCAAGGATATCGCCAAGCCGGGCGAGGGGCTGGACGAGGACGGCTGGTCGGACGTCGGCCACGGCACGGTCGACTGGGCGGGCCTGTTCAAGGCATTGCGCGCCAAGAGCGCGGCGCAGTATTTCATCATGGAGCAGGACAACCCCAACGACATCGAGCGCTATGCCCGCCGCTCGATCGCGGCAGCCAAGAGCTGGCAGGAGTAATCGAAAATGGCAGATAAACTTGGCGTAGGCGTTATCGGCTGCGGCAACATCTCGAAGGCGTATTTCTCGCTGGCGCCGCTGTTCCGCGGCATCGAGATGCGCGCCTGCGCGGATATCAACATGGAGGCCGCGACGGCGCGCGCGAAGGAGTTCAAGCTGCGCGCCGAGACGGTCAGCGACCTGCTCAGGGACGACGAGATCGACATCATCGTCAATCTGACGATCCCGGCCGTGCATTATGAAGTCTCAAAAGCGGTGCTCGACGCCGGCAAGCACGTCTATTCGGAAAAACCCTTCGTGCTGTCGATCAAGGAAGGGCTCGATCTCAAGAAACGGGCCGAGAAGAAGGGCCTGCGCATCGGCTCGGCTCCGGACACCTTCCTCGGCGGCGCGCACCAGCTGGCGCGCGAGCTGATCGACAGCGGCAAGCTCGGCAAGATCACCAGCGGCACCTGCCATGTGATGGGCCACGGCATGGAGCACTGGCACCCCAACCCGGATTTCTTTTTCCAGCCGGGCGCTGGTCCGGTGCTGGACATCGGGCCGTATTATGTCACCAACCTGATCCAGCTGATCGGACCGGTGAAACAGGTGGCCGCCTTCGCGACGACACCGGCCAAGGAGCGGACGATCTCGTCGAAGCCGCGCGCGGGCGAAAAGATCCCGGTCAACACGCCGACCACCATCCACGCGCTGCTCGAATTCGCGAATGGCGCGGTGATCACGCTCAACACTTCCTGGGACGTCTGGAGCCATGGCCATGCGCCGATGGAGCTCTATGGCGAACTGGGCACCGTCTTCGTGCCGGACCCGAACTTCTTCGGCGGCGAGGTGCGCTTCACCGACTCGGCCAAGCCGGTGAAGAAGCTGCCCAAATGGAACCATCCGTTCGGCGTGCCGAACGAGATGCATGGCCAGGGCATGATGGCCAATTACCGCACCGCAGGCCTTGCCGATATGGCGATCGCGATCGCCGAAGGGCGGCCGCATCGCTGCTCGATGGAGTTGGCGCTGCACGCCGTCGATGTGATGACCGGCATCCTGCGTTCCGGCGAAAGCGGCAAATATGTCGCCATGCAGACGAGCTGCGAGCGGCCGGCCGCGCTCGGCGTCAAGGACGCGAAGGCGCTGCTGGCA
>NZ_RZTO01000868.1:0-2489 GCF_003997225.1 Mesorhizobium sp. M2C.T.Ca.TU.002.02.1.1 | reverse complement strand
GGTGTGCAGCAGCGCGCCCTTTTCGCCCAGCGTCACGATGACGGCGCCGACACCCTTGGCCAGCAGGGCGTCGGCGGCGCGGCGGGCATCGTCGATCGACGAAACCTTGATGCCGGTCAGCCCTTCGGCCTCGGTCTCGTTGGGCGTGACATAGTCGCAGAGCGTATAGATCCGGTCGGGCAGGCTGGCGGCCGGCGCGGGATTGAGGATGGTCGTCACCCCTGCCCCGCGCGCGATTTCCAGCGCCTTCAGGGCCGCATCGATCGGCTGTTCGAGCTGGGTGACGAAGACGCCGGCGGAGCGGATGAGCTCGGCATGCGCCTCGATGTCGGCCGGAGAGATCAGCATTGCCGCGCCCGGACTGACGATGATAGCATTGTTGCCGGTGCCTTCCTCGACGAAGATATAGGCAGCGCCCGTATAGCTGTCCGGCGTGTCGATGACGGCGCTTTTCACGCCCGCGTCCTTCCAGGTCTGCTTGGCCATGTCGGCGAAAGCGTCGACGCCGAGGCGCGTCAGGAAGGTGATATCGGCGCCAAGCTTGCCTGCCGCCACCGCCTGGTTCGAGCCCTTGCCGCCCGGTCCGAGCTTGAAGGAATTGCCGAGGATCGTCTCGCCCATCCGCGGCTGGCGATCGGCGCGATAGGCCGTGTCGGCGACGAACACGCCCAAAATCACGACAGGCTTCATGACGACGGGCTTGCCGGTGGCCATGTCTTTACTCCGCATCCGGCGGCACGACGCCCTTGCGGAAGGCAAAGCAGCCATAGAAGCGGCGCTCGCCGGTCTGGATCACGCAATAGGCTTTCTTGGAACGCTCGTAAAAGGCGTAGCGCTCGATCGAGATCATCGGCCAAGGCTTGCCCTCGGCCGCGTCGATCTCCTTCTGCACCTCCTTCTGCACCGGGGGGATCTCGTTCGGCTTGCCGACGATCTCCATGCGCGCCGCAGCATCGTTGACGAACGTATCCAGCGGCAAGACCGACAGCACCGCCTTCACCACGTCGGCCGCCGTCGCATCGATGCGCAACAGCTTGCCGAGCACGGTCTGCCGCGCCACCGAATCGGACGGGAAATTGGTATCGGCGATGATCAGGTCGTCGCCATGGCCCATCGCCCGCAGCGCCTGGAGCACATCGGCATTGAGCAGCGGATTGATCCCTTTGAGCATGGTTTCCTCTTGAAGGGTTGATGCGGTCTGGAGCAATTCCAGGAAAATCGTGAGCGGTTTTCCGTCCGGAATTGCGTAAAGTTCTAAAGACGCTTGCCGGTCCCGGCGTCGAAGAGGTGGACCTGGTCGAGGCGCGGCCTGAGCTTGAGCGTGTCGCCCGGCTTGAAGTCGTGGCGCTCGCGAAACAGCGCCACCATCTCGCCCTCGCCGAAGCGCACGAAGGCCAGGGTCTCGGAGCCGGTCGGCTCGACCACGGAGACCTTGGCCTCGACGCCGTCCGGGTGGATCTCCAGATGCTCCGGCCGCACGCCATAGACCACCGTCTGATCGTCCTCGGCGACGGCGCCCGACGGCATCGGGAACGCCGTGCCGGCGATCTCTACAACCGGCTTCTCGGCTTTCTTTACAGTCCCCTTGAG
Source organism: Mesorhizobium sp. M2C.T.Ca.TU.002.02.1.1 (assembly GCF_003997225.1). Taxonomy (NCBI): domain Bacteria; kingdom Pseudomonadati; phylum Pseudomonadota; class Alphaproteobacteria; order Hyphomicrobiales; family Phyllobacteriaceae; genus Mesorhizobium; species Mesorhizobium sp. M2C.T.Ca.TU.002.02.1.1. The sequence continues at coordinate 899 of NZ_RZTO01000868.1, read as the reverse complement.
CAAGTTCATCGAAGGCGAACCGATGAAGCCGGCGACGAAAAGGTTCGCCGGCCGATCGAACAGTTCAAGCGGCGCGCCGACCTGCTCGATGCGGCCGTCGCGCATCACGACGATCTTGTCGGCCATGGTCATGGCCTCGATCTGGTCGTGAGTGACGTAGATGGTGGTCGTCTTCAGCCGCTGGTGCAGTTCCTTGATCTCGGTGCGCATCTGCACGCGCAGCTTGGCGTCGAGGTTGGAAAGCGGCTCGTCGAACAGGAACACCTGCGGATTGCGCACGATGGCGCGGCCCATGGCGACGCGCTGGCGCTGGCCGCCGGAAAGCTGGCGCGGGTAGCGCTTGAGATAGGGCGCGAGGTCGAGGATGTCGGCGGCGCGCTTGACCCGCTCGGCGACGACGGCCGGATCCGTGCCGCGCAGTTTCAGCGCGAAGGCCATGTTCTGCTCCACCGTCTTGTGCGGATAGAGCGCGTAATTCTGGAACACCATGGCGATGTCGCGCTTCGCCGGCGGCAGGTTGTTGACGACGCGGTCGCCGATCGAGATCGTGCCGCCGGAAACCGTCTCCAGCCCGGCCACCATCCTCAACAGCGTGGACTTGCCGCATCCTGAAGGGCCGACCAGCACGACGAACTGCCCGTCGGCAATATCGACGCTGACCTCATGCAGGACCTTGACGGTTCCGAACGCCTTGGCCACACTGCTGATCGCGACTTGAGCCATCGTCTCCCCTTTATCTTTTGCGGTGAAGCTAGCCATTGCCGGCGGCAACGGCAAGTCGGTATCTTATAGATAAAAAGCCAATCTTGTTGACAAGGTAATCGATTACGCGAATAGTGGCGAGTGCCAATCCGAGAGCAGGCCTGTTACCCTGAGATCGGAGCTCCGGCGACGCAGGG
>NZ_RZTO01000867.1:0-2492 GCF_003997225.1 Mesorhizobium sp. M2C.T.Ca.TU.002.02.1.1 | reverse complement strand
GCGCTGATCGTCGCCTCGCCGATGGCCTTCTTCGCCTTGAAGATCTTCGGCACCGGCTATCTGGTGTTCCTGGCCTGGCAGGCGATCGCCAAGGGCTCGGCCTTCTCGCCGGAGAAGCGGACGGGGCCGCAGGTCTCCCTGCTCCGCAGCTGGGCGGCCGGGCTCGGCGTCAACCTGCTCAATCCGAAGATCATCCTGTTCTTCATGACCTTCCTGCCGCAATTCGTCTCCGCGCACGATCCGAACGCGTCCGGGAAACTGTTCTTCCTCGGCATGATGTTCATCGTGCTGTCGATCCCGGTGACGGCGCCGATGGTGCTCGCGGCGGAAAAGTTCTCGGCAGCGATGAAGGCGAGCCCCCGCGTCACGCGCGTGGTCGACTATCTGTTCGGCGGCGTGTTCTCGGCCTTCGCGCTCAAGATACTGACGGCGCAGGCGAAGTAGACCCTGGTGCTTGCGGGCGCGGGTCAGGCTTCCAGATCGGGCAGCGCCGCGCGGCGCCAGCTTCCGGCCCAGCGGCCGGCGGAGAGCCAGTAGAAGATGCCGCCGACCATGCCGCAGCCGATCACGGCCAATCTGGCGTTGGTTGCGGTGACATCGAAATTGGCGTCGCGCACGCTATGCACGAAGCCCAGGAAGACGACGGCGATGACGGCGCCGCCAAGCGCGTAGAACAGCCAGTCGCGCCGGCCGAGCACTTCGGCGATCAAAATGACGACCGCCGCCGGCATGAAGGCGAAATAGGCGACGAACAGCGCCACGAAAGGCACCGAGAAATAGAGCGAGGCGGTCGCCGTCGGCTCGGGATTGGCCGGCGTGTAGCCGAGATGCGCCAGGACCAGGATATTGAGGAAGGCGCTCGCCGCCAGCGAGCCGACGACATAGCCAAAAAGGATGACGGCAAAGCGGACGAGATAGGCGATGAGGCGCCTCACGCCTCGCCGTGCCCCGCGATCATCATGGCCTCCAGCGCCAGGCGGTCCACTTTGCGCATGCGCTCGGATTCCGACTTCAACTGGCCGCAGGCGGCGAGGATGTCGCGGCCGCGCGGCGTGCGGATCGGTGAGGCGTAGCCGGCGTTGTTTATGTAGTCGGCAAACTTCTCGATCGTCTCCCAGTCCGAGCACTGGTAGTTGGTGCCGGGCCAGGGGTTGAACGGGATCAGGTTGATCTTGGCTGGAATGCCCTTCAAGAGCTTCACCAGCGCCTTGGCGTCGTCGAGGGAATCGTTGACGTCCTTCAGCATCACATATTCGAAGGTGATGCGCTTGGCGTTGGAGAGGCCCGGATAGGCCTTGCAGGCGGCGATCAGCTCCTTCAGCGGGAACTTCTTGTTGATCGGCACCAACAGGTCGCGCAAATCGTCATTGGTGGCATGCAGCGAGATCGCCAGCATGACGCCGATCTCCTCGCCGGTGCGGGCGATCTCCGGCACAACGCCCGAGGTCGACAGCGTGATGCGGCGCTTGGACAACGACAGGCCGTCGCCGTCGGAGGCGATCAGCAGCGCCTTCTTCACCGCCTCGAAATTGTAGAGTGGCTCGCCCATACCCATCATGACGATGTTGGACACTTTTCGGCCCTCGGCCGGCACGATGGCGCCGTCCGGCGTGTCGCGGTCGGGGAAGTCGCCGAGGCGGTCGCGCGCGGTCAGCAGCTGCGCCAGGATCTCCTCGGTGGTGAGGTTGCGCACCAGCTTCTGCGTGCCGGTGTGGCAGAAGGAGCAGGTCAGTGTGCAGCCGACCTGCGAGGAGATGCAGAGCGTGCCGCGGCCTTCCTCGGGGATGTAGACGGTCTCGATCTCGACCGGACGGCCGGCGCCGCGCGGCGGAAAGCGGAACAGCCATTTGCGCGTGCCGTCGGAAGAGATCTGCTCCTCGACGATCTCCGGCCGCGCCACGGTGAAATGCTTGTCGAGCTCGGCGCGAAGGTCCTTGGAGATGTTGAACATTTGCGCGAAGTCGGAGACGCCGCGCACATACATCCAGTGCCAGAGCTGCTGGGCGCGCATCTTTGCCTGGCGCTCCGGCACGATGCCGGCGCCGACAAGCGCTTCGCCGAGCTCGGCGCGGGTCAGGCCGATCAGCGACGGCTTCTCGGCCGCTGCTGCGCGGCGCAAGGCGTCACGAGCGCCTTCGGCGGTAAGATCAAGCGAAACGGTCATGGTGGCGCCAATATAAGCGATTTGCGGCCGATTTCAGCATCGGCCGCACGGGAAGCGCGGCGCATAGCACAGCTTGGCGCCGGAGTCATGCGGCTGGGCTTTCCTTCTCCATGCGGCTGGTCTGGCGATAGCGTGCATGGCAGCTGGCGCATGCATTGTCCGATGTAGCGCTGGTCGACCCCCACTCCGTCTCGGCTTCGCCGAGCCACCTCTCCCCCGATCGACGGGGGAGAGGAAAGGCGCCCTTCCTTTCCCTCCGGAGGGGGGAAAGGTGGCGCTGCGAAGCAGCGACGGATTGGGGGAATCACATGGCAATCAAGCCTCGGCC
>NZ_RZTO01000866.1:0-2493 GCF_003997225.1 Mesorhizobium sp. M2C.T.Ca.TU.002.02.1.1 | reverse complement strand
CAGCGCCCGCTTTTCCCAGGCAGCATGGAAATAGGGTTCATCCTTCTCGGGCGCGACCGGCCCGAAACCCATCTGTCCGCCGAGATCCTGCGGCCCGTTCATGCCGGGTCCCCTTCCGGCTCTTTGGCAAGCGCGGTGCCGATCATCGCGTCGCGGCTGACCAGCCCTGCGAGTTGCTCCTCGCTCCAGCCCTGCGTGCCTTTCGGCCGCATCGGCACCACGAGGTAGCGGAGCTCGGCGGTCGAATCCCAGACGCGGATTTTCTTGGTACTCGGCAACGTCAGCCCGAATTCTTCGAGCACCCCGCGCGGATCGATCACCGCCCGCGAGCGGTAAGGCGGCGCCTTGTACCAGACCGGCGGCAGGCCGAGCACCGACCACGGATAGCAGGAGCAGAGCGTGCAGACGACGAGGTTGTGCGTCTCCTCGGTGTTGAACACGGCCTGCATGTGCTCGCCCTGCCGGCCGGTATAGGAGAGCGACTCGATCGCCGCCGTCGCGTCGCGCTTGAGCCAGTCGGCATAGGCCGGATCGTTCCAGGCCTTCGCCACCACCCGCGCGCCGTTGCGCGGGCCGATCTTCGTCTCATAGGTATCGACGATGACGTCGATGGCCGCAGGGTCGATCAGGCCCTTTTGGGTCAGGATCGTCTCCAGCGCGCGCACGCGCGCCGCGAACGGATCAAGCTCATTGTCGTGGTCGTGATCATGGGACATGGCCGCAGACTAGGATCGGCCGCGGCTGGCCGCAAGCGCCACGGCTTGGGCCAGTCGGAACTGGAGCGAAACTGAGGCTTCGCTCCAGGTTTGTTTTCTGAGGCATGATCTTGTCCGAAAAGTCTGCAACTTTTCGGGATCATGCTCCTACTCGGCCGCCACCTTCTTCGGCTCTGCCTCGCCGTCGAACAGCGAGCCCTGCTCGCCGTTTTCCACCACATGCAGCGCCGGCGGACTCCTTCGCGACGAGAAGCTGAGCAGCCAGCCCGAGAAATTCTCGAAATAGACGTAGATCACCGGCGTGACGAACAGCGTCAGCGCCTGCGAGGCGAGCAGGCCGCCGACCACGGCAACGCCGAGCGGCTGGCGCAATTCGGCGCTGGCGCCGGTGCCGAGCGCGATCGGGAACGTACCCATCAACGCGGCAAGCGTCGTCATCATGATCGGCCGGAAACGCATCAGGCAGGCTTTGTGGATGGAGTCCTTCGCCGACATGCCCTGCCGCCTGAGCTCCAGCGCGACATCGACCATCATGATGCCGTTCTTCTTGACGATGCCGATCAGCATCAGGATGCCGATCACCGCGATCACCGAAAGGTCCATGCCGGCGAAGCGCAGCGCCACCACCGCGCCAAGCACCGCCGACGGCAGGCCGGTGAGGATGGTGAGCGGGTGGATGAAGCTCTCATAGAGCATGCCGAGCACGATATAGATCGTCAGGATCGCGCCGCCGATCAGCAAGCCCTGGTTGGCCAGCGAATCCTGGAAGGTCTTGGCCGTGCCGGCAAAGCTCGTCGAGATCTCCTTCGGCATGCCGATCTGTTCTTTGAGCTGGTCGATGCGGGTCACCGTGTCGCCGAGCGAGACGCCCTGCGGCAGGTTGTAGGAGATCGTCACCGCCGGAAGCTGGCCGAGCTGATTGACCGTCAGCGCGCCGGCCGTACGATCGACATGCGCGAAGGCGCCGAGAGGCACCAGGTTGCCGCTCGCCGTCCGCATCTGGATGGCCAGCATCCGCTCCGGCGACCATTCGATCTTGGGGTCGAGCTCGGTAATAACCTCATAGCTGTCGGCCGAACCGAAGATCGTCGAGACCTGGTCGGTGCCGAAGCCGCCATAGAGGGCCGAACGCAGCGTATCGGTATCGATGCCGAGCTGGGCGGCCTTGTCGCGGTCGATCACCAGCGATGCCTGCAGGGCGTTGTTCTGCAGGTCGCTGGTGACGTCGGTGAACATCGTGTGGTCCGCGACCATCGCGTCGTTCAGCTTCTGCGCCCAGATGTCGGTCTGGCCGGTATCCAGGCCCTGCACCACGAGCTGATAGGCGCTGGCGGACGACCGCGAGCCGAGGCGCAGGTTCTGCACCGGCTGCATATAGGTTTCGATACCGGCCACGTTGGAAAGTTGCTTCCTCAGATCGGACTGCACCTTCTCGATGTCGGGGCGTTGGCTCTTGTCCTTCAACTGGACGTAAAGCCGGCCTTGATTGAGCGCGCTTTGACCGCCGCCCACCGACCAGGCGACATGCGTCACATAGGGAGAATGCGAGAACACATCGGCGACCTTGCCCTGCAGCTTGACCATGGCGTCGAAGGAGATGTCCTGGCGCGCAAGCGTGGTCACCGAGATCTGGCTGATATCCTCCTGCGGAAAGAAGCCCTTCGGCGAAACCTGGATCAGCCACACCGACGCCGCCGCGGTGGCGACGAAGACGAGGAACACCAGGAAGGTGTTTTGCAGGCAGAAGCCCAGGATCCGGTCGTAGCCGCGCGTGATG
>NZ_RZTO01000865.1:0-2497 GCF_003997225.1 Mesorhizobium sp. M2C.T.Ca.TU.002.02.1.1 | reverse complement strand
ACAGGGTTGTTGCGGGAGAAGGGAACGCCTTACGCCGAACTAGGCCTCGCCGACCCGAAATGGAGCGACGACGAGCTGATCGATTTTATGCTCGCCCATCCGATCCTGATCAACCGGCCTATCGTCGAAACGCCCAAGGGCACGAGGCTGTGCCGGCCTTCGGAAGCGGTGCTGCCGCTGCTCGACAATCCGGTGCGCGAGTTCGTCAAGGAGGATGGCGAGAAGGTCGCCTACGGGCCGGGGCAAGTCTGATTGGAAGCCACGGCACCGCTCGCCCGCAGCCGCCATCTCCTCGTCTCGGCTCTCGGCTTCACACAGATCCTCGCCTGGGGATCGTCCTACTATCTGCCCGCTGTTCTTGCCGCACCGATTGCCAGGGACACCGGCTGGTCGCTCGCGTCGGTCGTTGCCGGGCTGTCCTGCGGGCTGCTGCTTGCCGGGCTGGTCTCTCCCGTTACCGGGCGGCTGATCCAGCGCCATGGCGGTCGGCCCGTGCTTGCCGCGAGCTCGTTGCTGTTGGCCGCAGCGCATTCGCTGCTGGCGACGGCAACCACCTATCCCCTTTACCTGATTGCCTGGCTGCTCATGGGCCTGGGCATGTCGAGCGGCCTCTACGATGCCGGTTTCGCAACGCTCGGCCGCCTCTATGGACAGGGAGCGCGAAGCGCCATCACCAACCTGACGCTCTTCGGTGGTTTCGCAAGCACGGTCTGCTGGCCGCTCAGCGCCTTCCTGGTCGAGCATGGCGGATGGCGTATCGCCTGCCTCTCCTACGCGGCCATCCATCTGGCGATCTGCTTGCCGCTCCATCTCCGGATGATACCGCCGTCTCCGCCCGCGGCGCCCGCGCCAACGAAAGACAGGTCGAAGGAGGCGTCGGCCGCGGGCAGGACGCGGGCACGATTCATTCTGCTGGCTTCCATCCTGACATTGGCCGCGATGATCGCATCCATGCTCTCCGTCCACCTGCTGACGCTGCTGCAATTGCGCGGCGTGAGCCTTGCGGCCGCCGTCGGCCTTGGCGCCCTGGTCGGCCCGTCACAGGTTGGAGCGCGGGTGGCGGAGCTGCTGATCGGCCGCAACCGGCACCATCCGATCTGGACGATGCTGACATCCGTATCGCTGCTCGCGGCCGGGATCTGGCTGCTCCTGGCGAGCCAGACCTTCGTTGCTCTCGCTTTGATCCTTTACGGCGCCGGCAACGGCATCCACACGATCGCGCGCGGCGCGCTGCCGCTGGTGCTGTTCGACCCGCAGCAATACGCGGCGCTGATGGGCAAGCTCGCGACGCCCAGCCTCATCGTCCAGGCGGCAGCTCCTTCGATCGGTGCGCTGCTTCTTGGCATGGGCGGCGGCAATCTCGTCCTGATCGCTCTCGCGGTTGGCGCCACGGTCAATGTGGGGCTCTGCGCCTGTCTTCTCGCGGTGGTGCGCCGATAGCTTCGTCTCACGGCCCTGCAGCCCGGCCGAACTTTACATTTTTGTAAATTGCCCCTGGTGGCCGGTTCACGATACGGCTGGCCGGCGGCTCGGTTCGCTCATCCACTTGTCGGGCAACAGCACTCCCGGATGAACGGGTCGAACCTCATTCAACTTGGGAGAACGCTATGATTCGCAAGGTTTTGGTTGCAGCTTCGGTTGTTGCGCTGTTCAGCGTGCCGGCATTTGCGGCCACGCAGTATTGGGTGGCAAAGGACACCACCACCAAGAAATGCTCGGTGGTTTCCACCAGCCGGACGGCAAGAAACTGACCGACGCCGGGACGAAGGCCTACACGTCCCAGGCCAATGCCGAAAAGGCGCTGAAGATGCTCAAGGACTGCAAGTAAGCTTGCTGTCCTAAAACCCGCGCCCGCTTCGGCACGCCGGAGCGGGCTTTTTTCTGCGTCGGGACTGCCTTCCGCTGCACGTCTTTTCACGAGTCGACGCATGTCGCTCAAAATGCGCGTGGTTTGGCTGAGCGACATGCATCGAACAAGACTCAAAGCGAGTGCGAATCGGAAAGATCGCGAGGCGCTCAGAAACGGAAATTCACGAAAGCCTTCAGCGTGTGGAAGGCCACGTCGTCCTTGATTGTCAGCCCCTCGCCATTGTCGAGGATCTGCTTCGAGCCAAGGTCCACATAGGCATACTCGGTGCCGAAGGAAATGCGATCGGTGATGGCGTGCTCGAGACCAGCGCCGATCGTCCAGCCGGCGCGTGTCTGCTGTTCGTTGAAGACGGTCGTCCCGCCAACGGTCAGCGTCTGCTCGGTCTTGCCGAAGGCGAGGCCGCCATGGCCGTAGATGAGCGTGCGGTCCCAGGCGTGCCCCAGCCGCGCGCGCACGGTGCCGAGATATTTGACGTCCACTTCGCCATTGAAGATCTCGGCGCCGTCCACCGAGGCCGTGACCGAAGCGCCGTAGCTGGATGCGGCAATGTCCGCCACGGCGCCGATCACCCAGCGGTTGTCGAACTGCCAGTCATAGCCGGCCTGGATGCCGCCGAGGAAGCCGCTC
>NZ_RZTO01000864.1:0-2502 GCF_003997225.1 Mesorhizobium sp. M2C.T.Ca.TU.002.02.1.1 | reverse complement strand
CATGGCCGAAGCGCCGACCAGCGTCGCCAGCGTCACCGTGAAGCCGGCGACGATGCCCGGCAGCGCTTCCGGTACCAGCACCTCGCGAATGATCGTCCAGCGGTTGCCGCCCATGGCGCGCGCCGCCTCGATCAGCCCGTGGTCGACCTCGCGCAGCGACACTTCGGCGATGCGGGCGTAGTAAGGCGTGGCGGCGATCGACAGCGGCACGATCGCCGCCCAGGTGCCGATCGAGGTGCCGACGATCAGCCGCGTCACCGGGATCAGCGCCACCAGCAAAATGATGAAAGGAACCGAACGGAAGCCGTTGACGATGGCGCCGAGAATGCGATTGACCCAAAGGCTCTCCGCGATGCCGCCGCGATCGGTGGCGACCAGGGCAAGGCCGAGCGGCAGGCCGAGGACAAGCGAGATCAGACCGGACGCCCCGGTCATCAGCACCGTTTCCCAGATCGAGCGGATGAGGAGCTCAAACAGGACCGGCGACATGGCCAAGCACCTCCACCCGCGCGTCGCGCTCCTTGAGGAATGTCGTCACTTGCACAAGATGCGCGGCTTCAACGCCGGCAACGGCCAGGAACAGCGTGCCGACGGGCTGGCCCTGGACATGGTCGACGCCGCCATGCACCAGGCGGAATTGGCCCGGCACCGCCGCGGCAAGATCGGAAAGCAAAGCCCCGCGCGCGGCCTCGCCGGCGACATCGATCCTAAGGATCGTTTCCGCGCCTTCGCCCGGAACCAGCCGGCTGGCGATCTCTGGCGGCAATTGCGGCCGGATGCCGCCGAGCAGGCTGCGTGTAATTTCCGATTTCGGATCGGCGAAGACCTGCCACACGGCGCCTTCCTCGACGATCCGGCCGGCGTCGATCACCGCCACACGATCCGCGATCGAACGGATCACCTCCATCTCATGCGTGATCAGCAGGATGGTGAGCCCGAGCCTGGAATTGATATCCTTGAGCAGCGCCAGGATCGAGCGCGTCGTCTCCGGATCGAGCGCCGAGGTGGCCTCGTCCGACAAGAGCAGCGCCGGTCGGGCGGCCAGCGCCCTGGCGATGCCGACGCGCTGCTTCTGCCCGCCCGACAGCGAGGCCGGATAGGCCCTGGCCTTCTCCGACAGGCCAACGAGCTGCAGAAGCTCGGCCGCCCGCGCCATGCGCTCGGCGCGCGGCCGCCCTTCGATCTTGAGCGGCAGCGCGACATTCTCCTCGACCGTCTTCGCCGACAGAAGATTGAAATGCTGGAACACCATGCCGATGCGACGGCGCAGCGGCTGCAGCTCGCGCTCGCCCAGACGGCCGATCTCGCGGCCCTCGATGAAGACCTCGCCGGAATCGGGGCGCTCCAGCCCGTTCAGGCAGCGGATCAGCGTCGACTTGCCGGCGCCGCTGCGTCCGATGATGCCGAGGATCTCGCCCTTCTTCACCGTGAGCGAGACACCGTCGAGGGCAGCCGTCACGCCGAAGCGGCGCTTCAGGCCGACGAGGCGGACAACGTCTTCAAGCCCGGCCGGCTGGACGCGGACGAGATCGGCGACACTGGCCGAGACATGCTGGTTCATCTCTGTTTCCGTCTCAGTCCGAAAATACGATGGCGGCCCGCTCAGAGGCGGACCGCCTGTTGCTGCCAGCCAGGCGCCGATCAATAGGCGCTGATCCCGGTGCCTTTGTAGACCTTGTCGAACTCGGCCTTGACCGCCTCATTCTGATAGGAGGCGACCAGCGTCTTCACCCACGGCTCGTTCTCGGCTCCGGCCTTGACCGCGATGAAGTTGCGGTAGGGATTATCGGCCACCGGTTCCTGCGCGATGCGGTTTTCGGGGCCGAGGCCGCTCTTCAGCGCCCAGTCGGTGTTGACGACGGCGGCGTCGAGATCGTCGACCGAGCGACCGACGATGCCGGCGTCGAGCTCCTTGATCTCGAGCTTCTTGGGGTTCTCCGCAATGTCGGCGGTCGTCGCCAGGATGCCGGTGCCGTCCTTGAGCTTGATCAGGCCTTCATGTTCCAGGACATGCAGCGCGCGGCCCTCGTTGGACGGATCGTTCGGCACACCGATGACGGCGCCTTCCGGCAATTCGGCGACCTTGGCGTGCTTCTTCGAATAGAGGCCGATCGGCCAGACGGCCGTGTAGCCGACCGGCACGATGTGGTAGCCTTGCGTTTTGATCTGGTTGTCGAGATAGGGCTTGTGCTGGAAAGCGTTGGCGTCGATCTCGCCGCGCTCCAGCGCCTCGTTGGGCTGGGTGTAGTCGTTGAAGACGACGGTCTCAATCGTCAGCCCTTTCTTGGCCGCCTCGGCGGTGACGACGCGCCAGACATCCTCATCCTCGCCGCTGATGATGCCGACCTTGATCGACTTCTTGTCCTCGGCGAAGGACGGCGACGGCGCAGCAAGGCCGATGACGGCCAATGTCGTGGCGAGAAGCGCCGCCAATCCGGCGCGTCTGGTGATTGACGTAACGAGAGATTTTGAAGCGTTGCCAAGTTCGGACATGATGCGTTC
>NZ_RZTO01000863.1:0-2507 GCF_003997225.1 Mesorhizobium sp. M2C.T.Ca.TU.002.02.1.1 | reverse complement strand
CGCCGGCTATGTCGAAATCGACGATTTCCGCCACGCGACACAGCTCGGCATCGCCTATCTTGCCCGTGACCGCAGAGCCAACGGCATCTTCCCCTCGCTGTCGATCCTCGACAATTTCAGCATGGTGACGCTGGGGCGCGATCGTCGCTTCGGATTGATCAGCCCCCGCGCCAGGCGCGAACGCTTCGAGCGTTACCGCGAGCGGCTGTCGATCGTCGCGCCCGGCGGCAACAAGCCGATCACGGCTCTCTCGGGCGGCAACCAGCAAAAGGTGCTGCTGGCGCGCTGGCTGGCGCGCGAACCCAGGATTCTCCTCCTCAACGACCCCACGCGCGGCGTCGATCAGCGGACCCGTGAAACGCTCTACCAGGCTTTCCGCGATCTCGCGCGACAGGAGGGCATGGCGCTTGTCGTATTGTCCTCGGAGCTAGAGGAAATCTTCCGCCTTTGCGATCGGCTCCTGGTGTTCCGCGAGCAGGGCGTCGTCGCTACCTTTTCGGGGGCCGATATGAACAGCAGCACAGTGATCGCGGCAATGTTCGGGCGCGTCGCATGACAGCGGCCGCGCCAATTGCCGGCAACGCGCCTGCGCGATCGCGTGGCATCGGGGCGCTCCTGGCCGGCCGTCGCGAGTCGGCGCCGGCCCTGGCCATCCTTGCCGTTCTGCTCATCGTCGACCTGTGGCTGAACCGGGCCTGGATGCTGCCTGGCTCCTGGGGCACCGTCATCGGCCTCGCCGGCCCGACGATGGCGGCAGCGATCGCCTCCATGCCGGCGATCATGGCCGGACGCGGCGGCATCGACGTCTCGATCGGCCCGTTGATGGGGTTCATCAACATCATCCTGGTCAAGGTGCTGGCGGGAGATATGGGCATCGACCAACCCTGGGTGCTGGTGCCGGTCGCCCTTGCGATCGGCGCGCTTGTCGGGCTGTTCAACGGGCTGCTCTCCGCGGTGCTGCGCATCCAGCCGATCGTGGCCACGCTCGGCACCTATCTGGTGCTCAGCGGCGTGACGCTGACCCTTCTGCCTGCGCCGGAGGGCGCGGCGCCCGCCTGGCTGAAGGCCCTTGCCGGCCCCTACTCCATCGTCCCGCTCGCCGGCATGGCGGCAGTCTGGCTGCTGGCGAAGCGTCTGACCGTCTATGATTGGCTGATGGCGTGCGGCAGCGATGACCGTGCCTGCTTCACCGCCGGCATCCCCGTAACCGGCGTGCGTGTCTTCGCCTACACGCTTGGCGGCCTTTTTGCCGGCGCCGGAGGGCTTTTGCTCAGCGCGCTGCTCGGCTCGGCCGACCCCAATGTCGGCCCCACCTTCACGCTGGTCGCCATCTCCGGCGTGGCGCTCGGCGGCGTGAGCCTTGCGGGAGGGCGCGGCGGCTTCGCGGCCGCGGCGCTTGGGGCGGCAGTGATCTTCCTGCTGCAGAGCACGCTCACCTATTTCAACGTCTCGAGCTTCCTGCTGCACACCCTCTACGGTGTCATCCTGGTGGCATCCGTGTCGCTGAACGCGCTCACCGGCCGCATCGCGGGAGGACCGAGATGAACGTCCTTTCCGGCCTAGGCGCCAACACCCGCCGCACCCTTGGCGCCATAGGCATGGCTTTGGTGCTGCTCGTCCTCGGCTCACTGACGATCGAGGGTTTCGGCGCGCCGTTCGCCATCCGCTCCATGCTCGTTCTGGCGACCTTCATAGCTGTGGCGTCCATCGGCCAGACGCTGGTGGTCCTGCTTGGCGGCATAGACCTGTCGATCCCCTTCGTCATCGGCTTCGCCAATGTCGTTGCCGCCTCGCTTTACGGCGACGGGATGGCGTTCTGGCTGGTCTGTTTCATCGTGGCGTTGCTGTCGATGGCCATCGGAGCCCTCAACGGCGCGCTGTCCTCTTTCCTCAGGATCCATCCGTTGATCGTGACGCTTGGCGTCGGCACCGCGGTACAGGGGATCGTGCTGATGTGGACGGGCGGGCTGCCCACCGGCTCGGCTCCAGCCTATCTGAGCGAGTTCGTGTCGATCGGCGGGACGATCGGCCCGCTGCCCGTGCCGTGGGTCGTGCCGTGCCTCGCGATGCTGGCAGTCTTTGTCCATGTGATGCTTGCGCGCACGCCGTTCGGCCGGCAGGTCTATGCGCTCGGCAGCAACCCGACGGCAGCACCGCTGGCGCTGATCGACCCGCATCGGATCGTCGTCGTCAGCTACGCGCTGAGCGCCCTGTTCGCCGCGCTCGCGGGCGTCCTGCTGCTCGGCTTCACCGGCTCGGCCTATGGCGACGTCGGCCAACCTTACCTGTTCCAGACCATTGCAGCGGTGGTGATCGGCGGCACCGCGCTCGTCGGCGGGCGCGGCAGCCTGATCGGCACGGTTGCCGGCTCGGCAGTCCTGATCGAGCTCAACACTTTCCTGATCGGCCTCGGCCTCGCGCCCTCCACGGTGCAGGCCGCGCTGGGGATCGTCATTCTCGCATTGGTCTCGATCTACGGCCGCGAAGCCCACGTCCGCACATTGATC
>NZ_RZTO01000862.1:1327-2508 GCF_003997225.1 Mesorhizobium sp. M2C.T.Ca.TU.002.02.1.1 | reverse complement strand
ATGCGAGACGAAGGCGACCTTGGCGGGGAAGCGGCCGTGCGGGGTAAAGCACTCGCCGACGCCGATCATGACAGCCGTCATATGCGAGAGCGGCGCGAGGTCGCCGGACGCGCCGACCGAGCCTTGCGCGGGCACGACGGGGATGACGTCATTGGCGAGCATGGCTTCCAGCAATTCGATGGTCTGAGGCCGCACGCCGGAAGCGCCCTGAGCAAGGCTGGCGAGCTTCAGCGCCATCATCAGCCGCACCACGGCGGCAGGCATCGGCTCGCCAACGCCGGCGGCATGCGAAAGCACGATGTTGCGCTGCAGCGTCTCGAGATCTTCGCCGGGAATGCGGACGCTGGCGAGCTTGCCGAAGCCGGTGTTGATGCCATAGACCGGCTCGCCCTTGGCGAGGATGCGGGCGACCGCCTCGGCGCTGTCCCGGATCTTCGGCCGGCAGGCGGCGTCAAGCTTCGGCACGGCGCCGCGATAGATGGCGCGCCAGTCGGCGAGCGTCGCGCTGCCGGGCGTCAGGGTCAGTTCGGTCATTGTCCTCTCCAGATACGGGCATGGAGCGGATTGAAGCCCATGCGGTAGACAAGTTCGGCCGGGCGTTCGATGTCCCAGATGGCGAGATCGGCCGATTTGCCGGCTTCCAGCGTGCCGGTCTGTTTCAGCAAGCCCAACGCGCGCGCGGCCTCACGGGCGACGCCGGCGAGGCATTCGTCGACGGTCATGCCGAATAGCGTCGCAGCCATGTTCATGGTGAGCAGCAACGAGGTGAGCGGCGAGGTGCCGGGATTGCTGTCGGTGGCAACAGCCATCTTCACGCCGTGGCGGCGGAACAGGTCGACCGGCGGTTTTTTGGTCTCACGGATGAAGTAGTAAGCCCCGGGCAGGATCGTCGCCACGGTGCCGGCCTTGGCCATCGCCGCGGCGCCCTCCTCGTCCGTATATTCGAGATGGTCGGCCGACAGCGCGCCATAACGGGCGGCAAGGGCCGCGCCATGCAGGTTGGAAAGCTGGTCGGCATGGAGCTTCACCGGCAGGCCGAGCGCCTTGGCCTTGTCGAAGACACGCGCCATCTGTTCCGGTGAGAACGCAATGCCCTCGCAAAAACCGTCGACGGCGTCGGCGAGCTTTTCGGCGGCGACCTGCGGCAGGATGGTGTCGGCGACGAGATCGATGAAGGCGTT
>NZ_RZTO01000862.1:0-1317 GCF_003997225.1 Mesorhizobium sp. M2C.T.Ca.TU.002.02.1.1 | reverse complement strand
GCCGCAAGGCAAGTCGTACGGACCGTGACGGGGCGCTCGTCGGCCAGGCGGCGGGCGGCGCGCAGCGACTTCTTCTCGTTGTCGGCATCGAGACCGTAGCCGGACTTGACCTCGACGGTGGTGACGCCTTCGGCCAACAGCGCGTCGAGACGCGGTAGCGTCTCGGCGACCAGCTTGTCCTCGCTCGCTGCGCGCAGCGACTTGACCGAGGAGACGATGCCGCCGCCGGCGCGGGCCACTTCCTCATAAGTGGCGCCAGCCAGCCGCATCTCGAACTCGTTGGCGCGGTTGCCCGCATAGACAAGGTGCGTATGGCAATCGATCAGGCCGGGCGTGATCCAGCGTCCAGCGCAATCGACGGTCTCGGCGCCCTGCCCGGCCGCGACCGGCATGTCGGCCTCCGGGCCGGCATAGACGATAAGCCCGTCGCGCGCGGCAATCGCGCCTTTTTCGACGATACCGAGACCGGCAGCGCCATCGACCATGGTCGCCAGGCGCGCATTGCGCCAGACCCGATGGCCGCTCTTCCCGTTTGCTCCACCCATCGTCTTTTCCATTTGCTTGGATGACGATTATGTATATACATATTGGAACGCGGCGCAAGTGATAATGTCGCCTGGGCATTCAGATTCGGAGAGGAACGTGACGGCGATCTTTGCAAAACAGGCGCTGCTGCCCGGCGGTTGGCAAGACAATGTCAGGATCGCTTTTGAAGATGGCCGCATCTCTTCAGTCGAAGTCGGCGCTTCGGCGCAGGCCGGCGACGAGCGGCATGCCATAGTCCTGCCGGGCATGCCCAACTTGCACAGCCACGCCTTCCAGCGCGGCATGGCGGGTTTGGCCGAATTACGCGGCCTTTCGGCCGACAGTTTCTGGAGCTGGCGCGAGGTGATGTACCGCTTCGCGCTGTCGATGACGCCGGACCAGGTCGAGGCGGTGGCGGCGCAACTCTATGTCGAGATGCTGGAGGCCGGCTTTTCGCGCGTCGGCGAGTTCCACTATCTGCATCACGACCGCGACGGGCAGCCTTACGCCAATATCGCCGAGATGGCCGAGCGGATCGCCGCTGCCTCGGCAGATACCGGCATCGGGCTGACGCTGCTGCCGGTCTTCTATGCCCATTCCGCCTTCGGGGGCGCCGCTCCCGGTGATGGCCAGCGGCGATTCATCAATGATGTCGAGCGTTTCGGGCGCTTGCTTGAGAGAAGCCGCGAGGGCGTTCGCTCATTAGAACAGGCCGTCGTCGGCGTCGCGCCGCATAGTTTGCGCGCCGCAACGCCGGACGAGCTCAATGCCGTCGCTGCGATGACGCCGAAC
>NZ_RZTO01000861.1:0-2508 GCF_003997225.1 Mesorhizobium sp. M2C.T.Ca.TU.002.02.1.1 | reverse complement strand
ATCTGCAACGAAGGCATCCATTTCTTCAAATTCTGGCTGAATATCGGCCGCGAAACGCAACTCGAACGGTTCCATGACCGCCGTTGGTCGCCGCTGAAGAACTGGAAGTTCTCGCCGATCGACATCGCCGGCGTCAGCAAATGGGACGACTACACCAAGGCGCGCGACCAGATGATCGAGCGCACGCATAAGGAGTTCTCACCCTGGATCGTCGTGCGGGCCAACGACAAGCGCCGCGCCCGGCTCGCGGTGATCCAGCGTATCCTGCTTTCCCTGCCCTATGACGGAAGAGACCTCGACGCCGTCGGCAAGCCCGACAAGAAGATCATCGGCGAGGGGCCGGAATTCCTGAAAGACTAAAGCATGTCTCCCGAAAGCGGGAACCGGTTTCGGGATGAAGAGATGCGCAAATCAAAATCCTAAAACGCATGGAGCGTTTGGACGGATTACAGCGCCGCGCGGCTTTCGGCCACGCGGCGCTGATGTTCATGCCGGCCGCTCAGGCGGCCAGGCGAGCGATCCGCTGCAGCCGCTTCAGCGTGGTGTCGTCCTGAAGCGCCTGCTGGAACAGCGTGATCTCGTGATCAATGCGGTCGCACAACACGTCCGTGTCGCCCTTGAGCAGGCTGCGCGTCTGCAGCAATGCCGTCACGGGTTTCTTGGCCAGCTGTTTCGCCCTCGCCAGCGTTGCTTCCTCGGCGCTGCCTTGCGTCACGATCTCGCCGACCAGGCCGAGCGCCTTGGCGTCCTCGGCGCCCAGCGTGTCGCCGAGGCAGAAGAAGCGGAAGGCGCCGGCATAGCCGAGCTTCTGGGGCGCCAGAATGCTGGTCGCCGCGTCCGGCACCAGACCGAAATCGACGAACGGAACCCTGAAGGTGCTGCCCCTGGAAGCGATCACCATGTCGCAGTGGAACAGGACGGTGCAGCCGACGCCGACGGCGTCGCCGTCGACACAGGCAAGCACCGGCTTGGGGAAGGTCGCCAACATGCGGAACATGTCGGTGACAGCGGCGATCAGCTCTCGGTGCTTGGTGGCGTCCAGGAACTCCGAGAAGTCGCCGCCAAGGCAGAAGCATCCGGCAAGGCCGCGCAGCATGACGACGCGGACCTCGTCATTGGTCGCTGCCTCGTGGAAAGTCCTGGCAAGGCTCGCATAGGCATGCCTGTCGAGCACCGGCCTTCCGTCATGCGAGGACACCGTGACGACCAGCGTGTGGCCACGCAGTTCCGGTTCGGGATGGAAACTCATGACCACCTCCATCACGACGCCTGCTTCAGGCCGAGCTGACCGGGATAGCCCCGGTTCAGCACCGGCAGGAAGTGGTTGCGGCGGGCCCGCACGACCTCAAGCGTATGGTCGGTGAAGGTCAGCAGCGTCGCCACGACCTGCTGGTTGCCATAGGTGCGCTGATAGCCGAGCGGCTTTGCCAGGAAATGCAGTTGCAGCGCTCTGAGCACCCACATCGGCTCGAACTCGATGATGACCTGGTTGACGTTGCGCTTCAGGCCCCATTCGACGAAGCCGGCGATCAGTTCGGTACCGACCGTCGAGACGCCGCGTTTGCCGTCGCGAAAACCCGGAGCCACCGCATAGCGGGTGAGCTCCCAGACATTCGGTCCCGAGGGGGAAGGCCCCTCGCAGAGATCCGACAGCACGTCGGTCAGAAGATGCGGCCGTGTGGTCGGCAGCATGCGCTGGTAGCCTGCCAGTTCGCCGTTGCGGATGACGAGGTGATGTTCGGCCTCGTCATGATCGAACTGATCGATCTCGAGCTGGTCCGGACGATCGAGATCGGTCCATCCCATCTCCTCGACGAAGATCTTGTAGCGCAGGCGATGAACCGCCTCCCAAAGGTCGGGACGTTCCATCAATTCCTGAGTGGTAAGGGCGAAAAGCATTAGCCGTCTCCTAGGCTTAAGAGGAAGATACGGCCGTGATGTCCCTTAAAATATTGCGCGGCTGCGCAGGCAAGAATTTCTAGGTCGGCACGGCCGACCTAGCTAATATAGCCACGCCTAATCGCCTCCGCGACTGCCTGCACGCGGTTGGCCGCGCCCAGTTTGCTCTTGGCGTTAAGAAGATGTTTCTCGGAAGTGTGTTCCGAGATGCCTAAAATTTGAGATATCTCCCATTCGGACTTGCCGACGGCCGCCCATTGCAGGCATTCCCGCTCACGCGCCGTCAATTCTATGTGATCGATGACGCCGTCGGCCTTGGTGTGCAACTGCATCGCGCGACCGATCGCGTAGGTCGATGCCAGCGAGACCATCCCGAATTCCTGATCCGACAGTTCGACGGATTCGCCGCCCAGCGAGACCATGACGATCTGGCCGTCGAGCGTGACCAGCGGAAGCGCCAGCCCGTCGCGCAGCTTGAACTCGCGCGCGTCGCCCATGACTTCGTCGCTGCTCTTGTCGACCACGCTGCTTTTGGAAGCATCCCGCCATTGGAACGGCGCCTGAAGCTGCTTCATGTGACTGACCACCGGATCGTGGTCGACATAGTTG
>NZ_RZTO01000860.1:0-2514 GCF_003997225.1 Mesorhizobium sp. M2C.T.Ca.TU.002.02.1.1 | reverse complement strand
ATCCTCGGCCTCGCAGCACCGTGGCTCGCGATCGCGCTGCCGGGCGATCTCTGGCTTCCCTTGGCCGGGGTG
The DNA here is from genome assembly GCF_003997225.1 of Mesorhizobium sp. M2C.T.Ca.TU.002.02.1.1. Classification (NCBI taxonomy): domain Bacteria; kingdom Pseudomonadati; phylum Pseudomonadota; class Alphaproteobacteria; order Hyphomicrobiales; family Phyllobacteriaceae; genus Mesorhizobium; species Mesorhizobium sp. M2C.T.Ca.TU.002.02.1.1. The sequence continues at coordinate 2,442 of NZ_RZTO01000860.1, read as the reverse complement.
GCGCTGCTTTCGCTTGCCGGACAATTCCTGATGAGCTGGTCCTATGCGCGTGCCGAAGCGCAATATCTGATCCCGACCGAATACTCGGCCTTCATCTGGGCGATCGCGCTTGGCTGGTTCTTCTTCGGCGAGAAGGTGGCCTGGACCACGCTGGCGGGGGCAGGCCTTATCGTCGCCGGCTGCCTGATCGCCGCGCGCGCCAATCCGAAGCTTGCCGAACCGATCGAAGCGGCGATGTGAATGACGCCGCTCACAGCAATTCCAGGAAAAGCGTAAGCGGTTTTCCGTCCGGAATTGCGTAAAAACAACCAGATAGGGCGTTTCACCGTTTCCTTGAAACGGCGAAAACGCTCTAGGCTTGCGGGTTCTGCGCCGGGGTTGCCTTGAGGCGCACGCCCCTGCCGCCGCGCTCGCTGGCCTGGTTCTCGCCGATCAACTCGACACCCGCCTCGTCGAGCGCCTGGATGACCTTCATCAGGGTGTCGACCACGCCCCGGACGACGCCGCCGCTCGCTTCCATGCGCTGGATCGTCGGCAGCGAGACCCCGGCGCGCTCGGCGAGCGTCTTCTGGTCGATGCCTGTCAACGCCCGCGCGGCGCGCATCTGTGCGGCAGTGATCATCGGCCAGAACCTGTCCCTGAATCTACGAAAGATGTGTATTGTAGATATTACAATGCCTCAAGCATCATTTTATACGCTTTTGCCATCACTTAGTCGCTGTCGGCCACCACTTTGCGCCGTTGCAGCAGGCGCGCCGCAAGCCAGCACAGCATGGCCCAGGCAAAGCCCGCGCACCAGCCGGCAAGCACGTCGGAGGGCCAGTGCACGCCGAGATAGACGCGGCTGGTGCCGACCAGCACCGTGGTGAGCACGGCGAGGCCGAGCACGAAAATCTTCGTCCTGCGGTCTGGCAGGAAGCGCGCGGCCAATGAGCCAAGCGTCAGATAGGTCACGGCCGAGAGCATCGCGTGGCCGCTTGGGAATGACAGCGACGTCTCGTTGACGAGATGCGAAACGAGGTCGGGCCGCGGCCGGTCGACCTCCAGCTTGAGCAGGCTGGAGAGCACTTGCCCGCCCGCCACCGCCGCGAACATGAACAGCGCTGTCGTAGGTCTGCGGATCAAGAGCAGATAGACGATGGTCGCCGTCGTGATCAGCACCAGCACGACGGTGCTGCCGAGCGCGGTGACGTCGCGCACCGCGCCTTCCAGCCAGGACGGACCGATCGGACTATCCGGCTGCCCGGCATGCCGGAAGGCGAGCAGGATTTCCGTGTCGAAGGCGTGCGGGGTCGTGGCGCGCGCCAGCTCGATCAGTTCCACCAGGCCCCATAGCCCGCCCGCAATCACCAGCCCGGCCAGCAGCACCGGAAATTCCAACTTGTTGAGCAGCGCGTTGGCGATCGGTTTCATGCGAGCCTTTGATCCCGCTACAGCCGCTGCATATAGGGCCCGAGCGTGATCAGGGCGACGGCGGCGATCGCCAGCACCATGCCGGTCGCCTGCAAGGCATTGAGCCGTTCGCCGAAGAAAGCGAGCGCCACGACATTGACCGCGACGAGCTGGATCACCGCCGACAGGCTGAACGACACCGACATGCCGAATTCGCGCACCAGCCTCAGCATGACCAGATTGCCGGCCGTATAGAGCGCCAACGTCAAAAGCAGCTTGGCGAGGCTCGGCGCCAGCCCCCATTGCTTGGCCGCCATCGCCGCCAGCACGAACATCACGGTCGAAATGCAGAGCTGCGCCAGTCCCCAGAAACTCACCCGCCGTCCCCTTTTTCAAGCGCCGTCGCCACGCCGGCCGCAGCCCTTGTTTCCGAAGCGGACGAGGCCGTCAAGCTGGCGGCGGCCAGCTTCCTTCTCCCCGTCACTATACGGGGAGAAGGTGCCGGCAGGCGGATGAGGGGCGGCGCTGACATTGGCCATCAGCATCACATACCGCAGTGCCTTTGCTGGAATTGATCGTCACGGCGCCTCTGTTTGCTAGGTCGGCGCTGCCCCTCATTGCCCTGCCGGGCATTTCTCCCCGTATAGCGACGGGGAGAAAGCGGCCGACATCGACGGTTTCGCCAATCGCCAAGGGCTACGCCGAAGCAATGTCACGAAAATGTGATCGGGGCGCTTTAGGGGTCGAAAGGTCAAATCCCAGCCACCTCAAGAAGCCAGAGGAACACCATGACCGCGACCCCTGAGACCCGTTTCCGCAGCAGCCAGCTCGAGGACAATGACGGCGCGCCCGTCAACCCGACCGACAACCGCACAATGGGTGAGATCATCGCCGCGCGCTTCTCGCGCCGTGGTTTTCTCATGGGTTCGCTGGCCGTCTCGGCCATCGCCGCCACCGTCAGCCCGCTGGCGCTGATCGCCGCCGACGAGGCGCGCGCCGCCGAGGCTTCGGCCTTCAAGTTCGACGAGATCGAGGCCGGCATCGACGACA
>NZ_RZTO01000085.1:0-12476 GCF_003997225.1 Mesorhizobium sp. M2C.T.Ca.TU.002.02.1.1 | reverse complement strand
GTTGCAGTGAGTTAGTGCTGCTCGCATTGGTTGCAGGCTAACACAGGAATAACACTGCAAAAGGGGAACCCGACCACCATGACCGCTCAGCAAGCCCGCCGCTCCACGTTGCGATATGCAATTACGCAAAAGTTCGTAGATGCCTTGCCCGTCCCGCACCCGTCAGGGAAGGTGACTTTCTATGCCGAGCGCCCGCGCGGCTTTGCCGTTGACGTGAATACGGCCAGCAAGAGCTTCGTCATAAGAACCAGCTTCAATAAGAAGGTGACGGTCTTCACCATCGGTCGTTGTTCGGACATGAAGGTGGATGAAGCGCGCAAGATCGCAGAGGACTGGCTTGCAAAAATCCATCGCGGTGAAGACCCCCGTCCACCCAAGCCCGTGGCGACACCGATCCCACAGCCCCAGCCGACCGAACTGACCTTCCTTGACTGGCATAACCGCTATTTACAGAAGAAGCAGAAGCGAAAGGTCAAGGGGAAGGAGGTCGGGCTCCGCGTCAATACCCTCCGCAAATACGGATATGCGATGGCCTATTTGAAGGACTGGTGGGACAAGCCGCTGTCCGCCATTACCCCAGAGATGGTCGAAGAGCGGTTAGATGAACTGTGGAGTGTAAAGGGCGCCCACACTGCCCATGACACCTTTACCCATTATGTGGGCGTCTGGAACCTGGCCTCTAAGCGCAACCCAACACTGCTGGCGCTTGAGGGGCCGAGCGAGACGCTGGAGGGCTTGTGGCCAACGCTCAAAGCCAACAAGTGCATCATCCCGGACGACAGGCTGGCTGAGTACATGGTGGCAGCGAAGGCTGTCGAGTATCCAGCCTTCGGCGATTATGTCGACCTTCTGCTGGCAACCGGTCTTCGGGTAAGTGAGGCATCTAAGTTGCAGTGGGATGAGGTTGACTTCGACAAGGATCTAATCGTCCTACAGCCAGAGCGCCACAAGTCCGGCGACCGCACCGAGGAACCGTTCGTCGTGCCGCTGAACAGCTATGCGGCAGATGTATTGCGGAAGCGGTGGAGTGAGCGCGAGGCCCTACCAGTGGACGAGAGGTCCGTCTTCGTGTTTCCAGCCCGCTTTGATCCCAGCCTGCCGCTGACCAACACCTACAAATATTTCGGCGACATCAGGAAGGCGACAGGGGGAAAGGATAAGGGGATAAAGTCATCCAACCACTGCTTCCGCCGCATGCTTATGACGGTCGGCACGGACATCGGTGTCCCTGACCTCCACGTCAAGAAGTTGATGAACCACACCGTCCCCGATAGCGATTATCACAATGGCTATTGGAGCCCCAAGCTGGAACCTGTGCGAGCATCGTCTCAGCGGATCGCTGACTGGCAGTTCGGTCTTGCCTACCCCAAGAAGGCACACAAGCGGAAAGCGAAGCAGGTTAGCAATGTCATCGACATGAAGGCAGCGTGATATATCATCCTTATATTTAACTCTACACGGAGAGGAGTTCGCGGCGGTAACAAAAAGCTTGCGGCACGTCGTTTAAAGCTGTAGCTTATAAGCTCAAGAAAGGAAGGACGAACGATATCCGCGATGGTGGACGTTCGTCCTTTTCCTTTGTTCACCTCTCGCGGCCCACCCAAAAAGGGAAGCGATGATGGAAGAACCCGACATCCTCTTCAACACGAAGGTACTCTCCACCAAGACAAATCCTAAGCGCTCGGTCGAGGCCTTGGCCATGGAACGAAGTCGCACGCCATGGAAGCACCCGCCGTTCATAAAAATCGGCAAAAAGGTACTCTATTCCCAGCGTGCCTATCAGGCGTGGCTGGATTCCAAAGCGTGCAACGGCCCCGATAGCCATCCGACGCTCACGGACGCGCAACGGCGCGCCATCGGCAACCTTGAGCGCGCCATTGCGGCCCTGAAAGAACAGTTTCTCGCGGCTCCGTCCGCCGACCCGGCAACTGATACCGGCTCGCAGCAAACCGGCGAGGTCGCTGCCCATCATGCCCAGGCTGCAGAATGATGAGCGTGGCCGAAGACGACGCACTCGTCCGGAGCATCAATCGGATCAGATACCGAGGCCAACGCTTCGAAAGCGGCGTGCTTTGGCGCGGGGGAATTTTGGGCGGCGAGGTTTGGGTCAGCAACAAGGCCAAACGCTTCGCGCTCGATGTCGCCGCGACCACGGCCCAGGAATGGCAGCGCCGGAATTACACGGAGGCCATCGAGTACATCCGGCAGTACCGCGCGGCCTGCGCTGCTGCCGGGATTTCCTTGCAAAGAGCCCTCGATCCCGAAGGAGTAAACCACTATGGGCCAGGTTGAGTACGACGCCGCGAAGGCTTGGATAAAGACCGACGCAAAGAAGCCTCGCAAATCGATTGTCAAGCAGGTCCTTGCCGCTGTGCCTGCGCTGACGGCGGAAGAGGCTCGCCGGGCGCTTCGAATGGCGCGACTAGAAAATCCGATCGCGGTTCGCCGCTTCTCGAAATAACGCCAAAAAAGCCCGGCCACTTGATTGGAACGGGCCGGGCGAATTTGAACCAGAAGCTACTCAAGGTCGGGAGTCCAAGCCATGACTTTGAGCAACGACACCTAACCGCAGGAGGCGGATAAATGCAAAAGCAAATTAGCAACTCAATCAATAGTAGTAAAGCGGAAATAGTACCGCTTCACCCCGACAATAAATTCAGATGGAAGATCGTTAAGCCAAACGACAACTGTGACGATCTTCGAATTGAATTGTCACGCGGCCCGGTTGACCTGCTCCTCGACTTCGACGACCTATGCGAACTCTATGTCGGCGAAGTGGAGTTCGAACGCCTACAGGCAGAGTTATGGCGGCGCCACATGCGGAAAGTGATCACGCGACATCGGAGCCAAGGCAAGCGTCATCCGGACGATGATGACGACAGATATTGGCGCTGAATAAGAAAGCGGTGGCCCCTAGCCAAGAGCCGCCGCCGGCTTTTTTGAGATTGTTGGAGTGCGAGAAGTAATCGCATGCGTAATGTAATGAACCTTTCCAGTAAGCACAATGGCCACCAACGACAAAGGCCGCGCAGAGCGCGCATCCTAATTACAGATTGTTGGAGAATATTGGTATGGCCGAGAGTAATGTTGTTGCCTTCGAGGGCGACATGCTGCGCCTAGCGCGCGAGTACGCCAATCAGGGCTTCAAGGTGATACCAATCCCATTCCGTGAAAAGAAGCCCGTCCAAGACGATTGGAACGAAACTGATTTCAATGCCGATTTGGAGAAACACTTTCCACCGAAGAAGCTGATGAATATTGGAGTCAATCTCGGCAAGTCAGGCTTGATCGACATCGATCTTGATTGCCCCGAGGCACTACTTCTAGGGCCGGCCTGCCTTCCAAAAACCGCGGCCAAGTTCGGGCGGAAAACAGCGCCGAATTCACACCTCCTCTACCGGCATCGGGACAATGGCAAACTACCCAAGCAAGCCGCTATCCGGTTCAAAGACCCACGGATCAAGGATGAGAAGGATGAGCGGGCAACACTGCTTGAGTTTCGACATGGTGGGGGCGGCAAGGGCGCGCAAACGGTGCTGCCTGGCTCTACCCATCGCGACACCGGCGAACTCATCACATGGTCTGAGGAGGACCACGAACCTAAACTGATAGAGGATGCTCCCCAGCTTCTGAAGATCGCCAAGATCGTGGCATCGCTGTCACTGCTCAAGCGCTATTGGCCGCAGGGCAAGGGGAGCGGGCGGCATGACGCAGCGCTTGCCTTCGGTGGTCTGGCGGCAAGGGTGGGGTTCACGCTCCTGCAGGCCGAAAAGGTGTTGCTTGGCCTTGGTGGCGAAGACGAGGAAGCCAAAGACCGGCTCCGCGCCGTCCGCGATGCCTATGGGGAGCATGAAAAGGACGGCGATCCGCCCGGCATGCAGAAGCTGCGGGAGGTGTTCGGTGATGATGTAGCCTATCAGGTAGTGAAGTGGCTTGGCTTAGAGCAGGCGCTGGGGCCGGGAGAGGAAGAGCTTGCGACGCTGTTCGCCGAGCGACATGCCCATCACCTCCGCTTCGTCGAGGCATGGGGATGGATGTACTACAACGGCAAGCGTTGGAAGCGGCAGACGACCAAGCTCGCGCACTATTTCGCGCGGGAGATCGTCAAGGAGGCAGCGGCCACATACCCCAAAGACAAGGCGTTGAAGCGCTGGGTGACTGCCCGGAATGTGCAGGAAGCGGCTAGCGTCGATCCAAGCCTTGCCGTGACTGATGACATTTGGGACCGTGATGACTGGCTATTGAATACGCCCGGCGGTGTCGTGGACCTGAAAACAGGTAAAATCCGGCCCGCTCGACCTGACGACTACATGACCAAAATCACGGCTGTTGCACCTGATTTCAATGCTCAGTGCCCGTTGTTCGATGCGCACCTGAAACGGATCTTCGACGGCAACGAAGCGATGATCGCTTATGAGTGGCGCTGGTGGGGGTATAGCTGCACTGGCGTCACATACGAGCAGGCTTTTCAGTTCTGGTGCGGTGAGGGCGGCAACGGCAAGACGACCACCACGGAAGTGATTGCTTATGTGCTAGGCGACTATCACCAGACGGTAGCGATCGAGACGCTCACAGCATCGAATTCGCAACGGCATTCGGCGGAGATAGCTGTGCTCGCGGGCGCGCGCTTGGTAACCGCAAGCGAGACGGAAGAAGGCCAAGCTTGGGCCGAGTCGCGGATCAAGCGGCTGACAGGCGGTGAGAAGATGACCGCCAACTTCATGCGCCGCAATCCATTCTCGTTCCAGCCGAAGCTAAAGCTCATGGTGCTGGTCAATGATGAGCCACGGGTGAATGCCAATAAGGCAATGCAGCGCCGCACCCAAAAGGTGCCATTCAACGTCGAGATTCCTGAGAGCGAGCGCGATTTGCAGATGGTCGACCATCTCAAGGCAGAGGCGCCTGCCATCCTAGCCAAGATGATCAAAGCTTGCTTGGAATGGCAGGAGAAGGGGCTGAAACCGCCAGAAGTCGTGACGAAGGCCACACGCGAATATTTTGATGACAATGATCTGATGTTGAGGTGGTTCCGAGAGCGCGGCTTTTTAAAGGCGGAAGACAAAGAGGTTTGGATATCGTCTCAGGAGGCCTGCAAGAACTTCAATGATTGGTTGGCGCTGGGTCGAACCGGGAAGAACTATTCGGAAACGAGGTTCGGACGCGAATGGCCGAGCAGGGCGGAGAGGTTTGGGCTGCAATGGGCGAGGTTGGAGCGGGGTAAATGCTGGAACTTTAATCTGGCCTATAAGGTCAAGTCGGGAGCTATGCCTCAAGTAGATCAGGAACAGATGGTTCAAGATGCGGGCCAGGTGGATGCTGACGACGATGTTCCATTTTAAGCGTTCACGATTCGTGGAACCCCAGAGTTCTGGGCGCTGTTGGGTTTTTACGGGTTCCCTACTGTTTGTCATACGCGCGGGCGCGCGTGCGTGTGTACGGCTCTATTACATCAACCCGTAAAAACCCAACAGCGTGGTTGACAGAGGGCAAACTCAAGACGTCAGGACCATGATAGGCGCTAGAGGAACCTCATAACAGGAGGGTGAGTGTCCAAATTTTTGAAGTACATGTTTTAGGTTCGTTTGCTGACTAAGCTAAGTGTGTTACGAATGCTGTCGAAATAGTAAACGATAACTGGTTAACTCGCCGCGAACCCTGACAAAATTAACGTATGCATAATTGTTGCGGTTGAGTTTGTTGCACAATCTCATGTGGCGCCAGACAGTGTTAGTCTAGTGTTAGCCTGAGTAGGAGAAACAGCGCATGGCCGCTAACCGAAGAGCAGGGGAAGGCGTTCGGCCCACCGAGGTCCTAGACACTGACGACAAGCCTAACAAGGCCCGTACTCAAGCCACGCATGTCGGCGGCAAGAACAAGAAGCTCGGTCTCATGACGCTCTGGGACCTAGCCGACAAGACCCGCGCAGCCACGGAAGCTTACGAGTGGTACAACGCTATGGTTGCCGAGATCGGCGGCGATGCCAACGTCAGCCTTGCAGTCAAGACTCTCTTGGAGCGAGCAGCGTTCTGCCGCGCCTTGGCAGCGCATATGGAGTACATCCAACTCAATCCGGATACGGAACACGGCATCCACCTTGGCGGCTATGCCAACCTTGTCGGCCTGCTCCATGCCATGCTGCGCAGCGTCGGCCTACAGAAGAAGGTTCTCGACCTCACGCCTGATCTGTCGAAGTACATCGCCCAACGATCGATGGACCTGGACGGTGAAGTGGAAACGGACCGGGGTGGGGAAGAGAGCGGTACCTATCACCCTCCCGAGCAGCACGATCCAGTTTCCACGATCAACCGCCCCACGGAACTCCTTCCCGAGAACAATCCCTTCGCCACCATGCCCCTAACGGAGATCGTGACGCCACCTCCTGTGCCAGACCAGCCATGGGAAATCGCTCGGCGAGAGCAAGCAAAAAACCCGCGCGGCTCCCGTAAGCCCAAACCATAGCGAGAAATCGGCGAGTGACAGCCGAGACGCTAGTGCCATCTGCTCAGAGCTATCGCACTACCGGACGATCTTCGCGCGCGCTGACGCCGCTCTGTCAGCCGGTAGCTGCCGGAATCTCGGGGGCGGGTTCTGCGACCTTTCTAGCAGCTTTGCGCGCCGGAACCTTTCGCTTCATTTCGGCCATTTTGACGTTCAGGCGTTGCTTGCGTGCCGGGGCGACGAAAGCGTCGAACACGAACTGTTCGAGTACGTCGGCCATCGTATTCAGGTCGTCTGCTTTGGGCCGCCACCCCCGGTGCGCTGATGCGCTGCCCGCGTCTACCAGATCATCCAACCGCCCGGCATCAACTTTGCCAATGTGGCCGGCGGAAACCAGCTCTTTCAATTTCGCTTTGAAGCCTAGTTCGGGATCGATACCGAGAAGCTCAGAAGCAACATCAAATGCGGTTCGTATGCCGATGGCAGCGAGCATGTGGAGATCATTGTTGAGTGCACCGTATAGCTCGATCAGAGCCTCATCCAACGCGAGCACGCCTTCGGCATCAATGCCGGCATCGGACATCCATTCAGGCTTCTTCCGTTTGGAGAGCGCCGGCCAGTAGCTGAGCGACTCTATATGTTCAGTCTCGTACCCCTCAGGACCTTCAATGTGATAGTAATCTTCAGAATTCGTGCTCACTGTCTGGACAAACACATGTTCGCAACCGCGACACTGCAAAAGATACCATTCTTTGTACCAGTCGTAATTGTCATCGCCGCCATGCTCAGTGTGGTGTCCTCGAACATCACAGTTCCGAATGCCTCCACAGCGCCCGCACTCGGCCTTCCTGATCTCATTTTCGTTTGCTTGCGGAGCGGTCATTGAAATGGGCTGCCTATGCTATGATGAGTGGTGGTACAGAAGCACGTATCAGTACGCTGGGTCTTTCCCAGACTCCGGTATATCGTAGCTTGACCCATCATAGAGCAGTTTGATGTCGACCACGTCGCCCTCAATCCTGCTGAGCCGTTCGAAAATGGTGCCAATCGACTGGTCGCCGGTAAACGTATATGAGCGATCCTCGAAATAGCTGAGCCATAGTGGACTTCCGTCGTGGTGACTTTCGCCGTTCGATACTCGGCAATGCACCTTGGCGACGACGACGTATCTGTCCATTCATTCCTCCTTATGGATTAGTATAGGTATCACGGCAGGTGAGTCGGTGGTAGCGGTTGCGCGCAGCTACAGCGGGGGATCGATGGACAGACGTTCGATCATTGCGGCGGTCGGGACCGTCCTATTTGCAGGATACATGTCCTTGAGCTTTAGGCTTGGAGAAACCCTCCCAGACAGGACAGCCGTGTTGGTCGACACAATGAAGAATACATACGTCACCATCCCCTGCGTGATGTTGGAAACAACGGACTTTACCTACGTCACCAACGTAAACGACGTGGTGGAGAACAAAGCCATGCCGATCGTCCTACCCGCTGTTCGTACCAGCACGATAGGCGAGGCGCGCTCGCGCAACTTCAATCCCGACAAGCATTGCGCGAACGCACAAGGTTTCGTCACGATGCGCCCGTGGCTGTTCACCCTCTTGGGGTTGGGCCGTACCCGAGTGGACGAGCAGGGAAGGCAGTTGTGGTAAGTACAGATATTTACCCCTGTGAATAGTGAATAATTTGCAAACGGTCGCGGCGTTTTACGTCGCCGTTGACTAACGCTATACTCCGACAAGCGGAGTATTTATCATTGAATATCCTAGAGGCAGTCAGCGATACCAAACTATTCGCGCAATGGTTTCGCGACAGGACGACTTGGCATCGTTGGCTTGTCTTCCTAGCTGCTTTCTTCGGCCTGCCGCTTACCGCCGAAGAACTTGTCATCTACCAGCGGCATACAGAACGCAAGGTAGCGCCAACCAAGCCATGCCGCGAGGGGTGGCTCATTTGTGGACGGCGCGCTGGCAAGAGTTTCGTCCTTGCGCTCATCGCAACATACTTGGCCTGCTTCCGCGAGTATCGCCAGCACCTGCAACCGGGGGAGCGCGGTACCATCCTCATCATTGCGAGCGACAAAAATCAGGCCCGCACCATCCTCAACTACATCAAGGGCTTCTTCGAATTCATCCCCATGTTGCGGCAGTATGTGGAAGGCGAGACTGCGGCATCCGTCGATCTGTCCAATGCCGTCACCATCGAAGTCGGTACGGCATCCTATAAGTCCACGCGCGGCTACACCTTGGTTGCGGCACTGCTCGATGAAGCCGCTTTCTATCCAAAGGACGACAGCGCCACCCCAGACACTGAAATCCTTCGTGCTATCCGACCCGGCCTAGCCACCATCCCCGGCAGTGTCCTTCTTGTGGCATCCAGTCCCTATGCGAAGAAGGGAATTTTGTACGAGGCCTACCGCCAGCACTTCGGCAAGGAAGGCGACCCGATACTTGTGTGGAAGGCGACCACCCGCGAGATGAACGCCACCATCGATCAGTCCTTGATCGATGAGGCGATGGCCGAAGATCCCATAGCCGCACAAGCCGAATATTTCGCTGAGTTCAGGAGCGATGTCGAAGGCTTTGTGTCGAAGGAGGCGCTTGACGCCGTCACCATCTCAGTGCGCGAGCGGCCCTATCAGCCTGGTACGCGGTACTTTGCCTTCACTGACCCATCGGGCGGCAAAGAAGACAGCTTCACCCTCGCCATCGCGCACAAGGAAGGTGAGACGGTCTGCCTCGACGTGATCCGCGAGTTCATTCCGCCGTTCAATCCGGAGTTCGTCTGCGAGCAGTACGCCAACACCATGAAGACGTATGGCGTGACCAAGTGCCAAGGCGACCATTATGCAGGCGTCTGGCCGGTCGAACAGTTCAGGAAGTTCGGCATCACCTATCATCAGGCAGCTCGGCCCAAATCCGAGCTCTACCAACGCCTGCTTCCGCTGATCAACAGTGGTCAGGTCGAACTGCTGACACACGACCGTCTGCTGCGGCAGCTTCAGAATCTTGAGCGCCGGACCACGCGAAGCGGCAAGGACAGTATCGACCATCCAGCGAACTCACACGACGACGTTGCCAATGCGGTAGCGGGCGTCATCGCCCTTGCATCCGATGCGATGAAGAAGCGCGCCACGACCCTGATCGTGCAGGGGCTGGGCGGTGGCAAGGTCATCTCACTGGACCGCGAAGTCCGTCCGCGAAGCTGGCAACGGCGGATCATGACAGCAGAGGAAGCGCGCAAACGGCGCGAAGCCATGAACTAGCAGGAAGCAGAGGAAAACGACCCATGCCTAAGCCTATCAACGAAAACGATGTCGCCGCCCGCATCACGCCGCAGTCGATCCACTGGCGTGACACTGCCGCGCTCATGCACTGGCAAGACCTCAAGGGAACCGTCGATGCGGCACGATCCCTCGTCCTGGCGGTCGATGAACAATGCCGTGCCGTCGAAAGCGACAGCGACCTCAGCCCCGAGGGAAGGGCACGGCGTCGTGTGGAAATCGCGCAGAAGGCTATGGCCGATTTCGCCGCCTTCAAGCCGCTGGCCAAGGCAGAAAGTTCGGTTGCCAAGGCGCTGTCCATCTTCGAGTCCAAAATGACGAGCTTACCGAAGAAACCCGACCATGTGGCCGATGTCATGCTCGCTCAGGAAATCAGGGCTCACGTCGCCAAGCAATCAAGCCCAGCTAACTACGTCCTAAGCCATCTGTCGGACCCGGCGATTGTGGGCGCGGTTTTGAATGCTCCGGGCTACCTGACCGGCCTAGCCAACACCGATCTCGTGGTGATCCGTGAGCGCGCAGCATCGTCGCTTCATCCGGAAGAAACCAAACGGATCAAGGAGGCATCAGAAGCCCTCGAAGCAACGAGGCAGGGCATCGAAGCCGCCAAGCGGATGATCTTGGAGCGCTGCGACGCCCGCCATGACCGAGACAACGTCATCCGCAGCAAACAAGCGCCGATAAGCCCCCTGACCAGGCCCGCTGTCGCGGCTGAATAGGAGGCGCCTTGGAGCCGGTCCAGTGACCATCCCCATCGGAACACCTGTCCGCGCAACCACGACCAAGTTCGAGGGCATCGTGAAGGACATTCGCGGTGGGCCGGGCGGAGATCATTGGCACAAAGTCCAAACCTTGAGCGTACTGCCAAGGGCGCGATGGTTCGTCGAATCGGAATTGGAGGAGATCGCCGATCCGGTTGATGCTCCATACCCCAATGGCTCCGATGTCTATTACGGCGGCCAGCTTTGCACGGTGCTTGGCTACAATGAGGACTTCAAGACCTACGACCTCCTAGCCCAAGCTGCGCTGCCGTCCGGCGACGTCTTCTTCCGCCATTGGTACCGGAATGTTCCCGCCTTCGAGGTCTGGCTCTGGAATGAGAACAAAGAGGATGCTCAGCCGCTGGGAGCGAGGCGATGGGCACCGTTTTGAACATGCAGAATCGCTGCAAGAGAGCCGCAGAGAGCAGCAGGAAGGGCGATCCCGTTGCTGAGCTACCTCTGCACATAATCCGCGGGCTTTCCCAGCGAGAAACGGCCGCTGCAGGTTTTCCTCACTTAGCGCGGCTGTACGGAGCGAAGGGGCGGTCCCGCTTCCGGCCCCGGCGCTCCAAGGCGCTTCGGTTTGCTAGACACTGACAAGCCGGAGCGCCCCGATCCTCCGTAGCGCAAACTGGACGCTAAGCCTCCTCCATCTCCATGGACTTAGATGGCGCTATCTCCGGCTCTGGGGAGTCCGCAGAAATGATAGGCGGGGCCGCAGGCCTCAAAGGGAGAAATGGTTGTCTAGGGTCGAGTTTAGGCCAAAACCCGTGAACAACATCGTCAAGAGACCTCTTGTCGCGGACAACAAGCTCAATCTTCACTTTTGCGCCCGGAATGTGACTACCCAACAGTGAATTCAGTGCTTGTTCAAAAGCCTCTGGATTTCCACAGAGCATTGTGAGGAGTTCATCGAGCTGTACGTTGGAGGGCATCCCGCAGAAATTGCGAGATGCGATTGGCATGCCCAGCGGTGCTGAGGGTCGAGTAAGTAGGCTCCGGCTTGGCTTCCTTGCGGCGGAACGTTGGACTGTGGCGCCGCTCCTCCTTAATGCCACCGAGAATGATGTCTATGACGGCATGATCGTCGAGCGCTTCACCGGCTGCGATACGCTTGAAAACCTCGGCTCGGGCGCGATCTGGGCATTTGCGACGGTTGGCTAGGGCATACAAAGTCGTTGGCCGCAAATGCGCAACCATTGCGCTTTTGTCGCCGAGCACTTTGGCGACAGCCATGTAATTCTGTGCTGTCCGATGGCTGAGATCGAATTCCTTGCTTATCCAAGCGCCAAAGCGGTTGTGGCCGAGCACAGCTTTGATATGCAGCAGTTCCAGCCCAATGGCCGATGATACCTCAGTCTCTTGCTTCAAGAGGCGGTGAATCTTGGCAGTGGCCTCAGCGACGACCTTGGTCTCGGTCTCGGGATCGAGCTTTGTTCGCTTGGTGTTCAGGAATTCTAATTTTTGTTGACGCGGTACCATTGGCAAGGCTCCCATAGGCAAACGATCACGCTCCGCAGCTTGTGCGGTACACGGTCGGATTTCCTCATCCTTGCCTTGAAGAAGCCGACGCAGATGTCGCTGGCGTTAGAGGTGGCCACCGCGAGCATGTCGCTTCGACGCTGAAGGTAGGGACTGGCCCGCGCCGAGTCCAGGGGGCTACTTGACAGTTGGTTAAAAACTGTGCCCGGCGCAACGCTGGCGACATCCGTTTGCAGCGGCAAGCGAGCGGCGCTCAAGTGGGTTTTCCAATGCCTTGCGCTGTGGGGTGCCCCGTCACTCGAAGGGTCCCACGGGGTCGGCCTCTACGCTCCCGGTGAACGTCCGCATGCGGGCATTCACGTCTTCCAGGTAACCTGCGCTCGTTCCCAGCACCATCTGACAGAGCCAAAACTGATAATCGGATGGATCGCTGAACGATATCGCTTGTTCGTCAGCCCGCATGAAACTGACCGGGTAGGAATGCACCCAGTTGGACAGATAAGATTGATGGA
>NZ_RZTO01000859.1:0-2520 GCF_003997225.1 Mesorhizobium sp. M2C.T.Ca.TU.002.02.1.1 | reverse complement strand
GTTCATGCCTGATTTGGACCAACTCGAGAAGATGAACCAGGACCTGACCAAGATGATGCCGAAGGAGATGGCCAGCGCCGTCAACCTTCTGGCGCATCCGGTCGCGGGCGCCGCGGCGATGTCGGCGCTCAGCATCGGTCTTGCCAACCATGCCGTCGGCATGTGGATGGGCGCCTTCACCGGCGCACTGGAAGCCTCGCAGCGCATGTTCCAGCCTTTCCTCGACGATCTCGAGGCGCAGAGCGAAGCGGCCGCCAACGCCACCAAGGCGCGCAAGGCGACAGAGACGCTGATCGCCAGGGCGCAGACCTTCGCCAGGGACGTGACCGACATCGCGGCGAACGCGACCGAGAAAGCACTTGACGCGACCGGGTCCGGTCTTGTCGCCTCGCCGGCTGCAACCGGGCTGATGCCTGAGGATTTCAGGCAGCCGAAGGCGCTCGACAAGCCGGCGAAACCATCGGACCTGAAGGCGATTTCAGGTATCGGGCCGAAGCTGGAGAAGGTGCTCAACGGTCTCGGCATCTGGACCTATGGCCAGATCGCCGCCTGGACGTCGGAAGAGATCGCCTGGGTGGAAGATTATCTGTCGCTCGCCGGCCGCATCGGCCGCGACGACTGGACTGCTCAAGCGGCGGCGCTCGCCGCGAAGAAGTGAATTGAGATGCCAGGCGCGGCGCAAGCCGCGCCCGGAAGATAGAGATTGCGGAAATCCGCAGGGGTTTGAGGCGAATGGCAAAGCTAAAGGTCGACGGGAAAGAGATCACGGTACCCGACCATTACACGCTGCTGCAGGCGGCCGAGGACGCCGGCGCTGAAGTGCCGCGCTTCTGCTTCCATGAGCGGCTGTCGATCGCCGGCAATTGCCGCATGTGCCTGATCGAGGTGAAGGGCGGACCGCCCAAGCCGCAGGCGTCCTGCGCCATGGGCGTGCGCGACCTGCGCCCGGGCCCGAATGGCGAGCCGCCGGAAATCTTCACCAACACGCCGATGGTCAAGAAGGCCCGCGAAGGCGTGATGGAATTCCTGCTGATCAACCATCCGCTGGACTGCCCGATCTGCGACCAGGGCGGCGAGTGCGACCTGCAGGACCAGGCGATGGCCTTCGGCGTCGATTCCTCGCGCTATCACGAGAACAAGCGCGCGGTCGAAGACAAGTATATCGGCCCGCTGGTCAAGACGGTGATGAACCGTTGCATCCATTGCACGCGCTGCGTCCGCTTCACCACCGAGGTCGCCGGCATTTCCGAGCTCGGCCTGATCGGCCGCGGCGAGGATGCCGAGATCACCACCTATCTCGAACAGGCGATGACGTCTGAGCTGCAGGGCAATGTCATCGATCTGTGCCCGGTCGGCGCGCTCACCTCCAAGCCGTTCGCCTTCCAGGCGCGGCCGTGGGAACTGACCAAGACGGAATCGATCGACGTCATGGACGCCGTCGGCTCGGCGATCCGCGTCGATAGCAGAGGCCGCGAAGTGATGCGCATCCTGCCGCGCGTCAACGAGGCGGTGAACGAGGAGTGGATTTCCGACAAGACCCGCTTCATCTGGGACGGCCTGCGCACGCAGCGCCTCGATCGCCCCTATGTGCGCAAGGACGGCAAGCTCGTTCCGGCAAGCTGGGCCGAAGCCTTCGCCGCGATCAAGGAACAGGTATCGAAGACGGCCCCCGAGCGGATCGGCGCGATCGCCGGCGATCTCGCCGCGGTCGAGGAAATCTACGCGCTCAAGCTCTTGATGGCGGCGCTCGGCTCGAGGAACATCGACTGCCGCCAGGACGGCGCAGCGCTCGATCCCTCGCTCGGTCGCGCCAGCTACATCTTCAATCCGACCATCGAAGGCATCGAGCAGGCCGACGCAGTGCTGATCATCGGCGCCAATCCGCGCTTCGAGGCTTCGGTGCTCAACGCCCGCATCCGCAAGCGCTGGCGCGTCGGCAACCTGCCGGTCGGCGTCATCGGCGAGATCGGCGATACGCGTTACGATTACGATCTCATCGGCGCCGGCCCGGAATCGCTCAAGGATCTCGCCGACGGCAACGGCAAGTTCTTCGAGGTGCTGAGCAAGGCCACGCATCCGCTGATCATCGTCGGCCAGGGCGCGCTGGCGCGCCCGGACGGCGCGGCGGTGCTCGGCCAGGCGGCAAAGCTCGCGGCCGCCGTCAATGCGGTCACGGCCGAATGGAACGGCTTTGCGGTGCTGCACAACGCGGCGGCAAGAGTCGGCGGCCTGGATGTCGGCTTCGTGCCGGGCGAGGGCGGCAAGGACGTCGCCGGCATGCTGGGCGACACCGATGTGCTCTTCCTGCTCGGCGCCGACGAAATCGACATGGCCAGGACGGGCGGCGCCTTCGTCGTCTATATCGGCACGCATGGCGATGCCGGCGCGCACCGCGCCAACGTCATCCTGCCGGCTGCCGCCTACACCGAGAAATCCGGCACCTATGTCAACACGGAAGGCCGCGTGCAGCAGACCAACCGCGCTGGATTCGCTCCGGGCGAAGCACGCGAGGACTGGGCG
>NZ_RZTO01000858.1:0-2522 GCF_003997225.1 Mesorhizobium sp. M2C.T.Ca.TU.002.02.1.1 | reverse complement strand
TGGCCGCCAGGGGCGCCCGCGTCGCCATCCTCGATGTCGGCATCGAACGCGCCGCGAAGGTCGCGGCCGACATCGGCGGAATTGCTGTCCAATGCGATGTCTCTAGCGGCGACAGCGCGACGGCCGCGATCGCTGAAGCGGCTGAAAAGCTTGGGCCGTCGCGCATCCTGGTCAATTGCGCCGGCATCGCCATCGGCGTGAAGACGATCGGCAAGGACGGACCGCATCCGCTCGACCAGTACCGTAAGGTGATCGAGATCAACCTGATCGGCACCTTCAACATGATCCGCCTCGTCGCCGACCGGGCGGCGAAACTCGATCCGCTCGCCGGCGGCGAGCGCGGCGTCATCGTCAACACCGCCTCCGTCGCCGCCTATGACGGCCAGATCGGCCAGGCCGCCTACGCGGCATCCAAGGGCGGCGTCGTCGGCATGACGCTGCCTGTGGCGCGCGACCTGGCGCGGTCCGGCATCCGCGTCTGCACCATCGCGCCCGGCATTTTCAAGACGCCGATGATGGCCGGCATGCCGCAGGAGGTGCAGGATTCGCTCGGCGCCTCCGTCCCCTTCCCGCCCCGGCTCGGCGAGCCGTCGGAATATGCCGCACTTGCCCTCCACATCGTCGAGAACCAGATGCTGAACGGCGAGACCATCCGCCTCGACGGCGCCATCCGCATGGCGCCGAAATAAACGGGATGACTGGCTCGCCGACAGGCGCCGGTGCCTCTACCGAAAAGACCGGCCCGCTCGCCGGCCTGAAAGTGATCGAGATGGCCGGGCTGGGCCCGGTGCCGCTTGCCGCCCTGATGCTGTCCGAGATGGGCGCCGGGGTCCTGCGCATCGAACGCGCCGACTCCGGCCTGCCGCTGCTGAGCCTGCCGGAAGAATACGATCTCGACCGCCACGGCCGTTCCATCCTCAAGCTCGACCTGAAGCGTCCGGCGGGCGCGGAACTGCTGCTGCGCATTGCGGCGCAGGCCGACATCCTCGTCGAAGGCTTCCGCCCCGGCGTGATGGAACGGCTCGGCCTCGGTCCCGATGTCGTTCTCCAGCGCAATCCGGCGCTGATCTATGGCCGCCTGACCGGGTTCGGCCAGGACGGACCGCTGTCCGCGCGAGCCGGGCACGACATCACCTATCTCGCCTATGCGGGCCTCTTGCATGCCCTCGGCAGGCAGGACGCGCCGCCGGTGCCGCCGCTCAACCTCGTCGCCGATCAAGGCGGCGGCGCCATGATGCTGATCGCGGGCGTGCTCGCCGCCCTTTTCCAGCGTTCCCTGACCGGCAAGGGCCAGGTGATCGATGCCTCGATGATCGAGGGAGCCTCGATGCTCGCAGCGCCCATCCACGCCTATATGGCCGCGGGCCTCTGGAGCGACAGGCGCGGCGAGAACCTGCTCGATTCCGGTGCGCCGTTCTACGATACCTATGAGACCGCCGACGCAAGGCATATTGCCGTCGGCTGCCTCGAACCGCGCTTCTTCGCCGAATTCGCCAGGCTGCTGCCGCTCGACAGTCGTTTTGTCGGCAGCCAGTACGACAAGTCGTCATGGCCCGCGATGCGCGCCGCCATTGCCGGCCGGGTCAGGGAAAGAACACGCGACGAATGGGCCACGCTGTTCGCCGCGACCGATGCCTGCGTCGCGCCTGTGCTGTCCCTGGTCGAAGCCAGGGATCACCCGCACAATCGCGCCAGGCAGAGCTTCGTGAAATCCGGCGGACTCGGTCGCCCGGCGCCGGCGCCGCGTTTCTCGCAAAATCCGCGGACGCTTGCCGCGGCGCCGGCCGCCGGCGATCGCCAGCCCGCGGGCATATTGACCCGTTTCGGTTTGAGCGAGGAGGAAATCGGAGCCCTTGCAAAGGCGGGTGTAATCGGCCGATAACCGGAGAATGAAAATCAACTTATCTCGGGTGAGCTTGTGACCGAACCGAAAAAGGATGTCATCCGCGAAACCGACGCCGAAGCGGTCAGGCTGGCGAAAACCCTGATCCGATCGGCGCGTTTCGGCGCGCTCGCGGCGATCGAGCCTGGCACCGGCGCGCCGCTGGCAAGCCGGGTTGGCGTCGCCACCGACATCGACGGCGCGCCGCTGATCCTGATCTCGATGCTGTCCGCGCACACCGGTGCCTTGCTCGCCGATCCGCGCTGTTCGCTGCTGCTTGGCGAGCCCGGCAAGGGCGATCCGCTGGCGCATCCGCGCATCAGCCTGGCGTGCCGCGCCCTGCGGCTGGAGCGGGGAACGGCCGATCAGATCCGAGCCGAACGGCGATACCTCAACCGCAATCCAAAGGCGAAGCTTTATGCCGGGCTCGGCGACTTCTCGTTCTTCCGGCTCGAGCCCGAGCGCGCCAGCCTGAACGGCGGCTTCGGCAAGGCCTTTCTTCTCGACCGCGGCGATTTCATCACCGACGACGCCCTTGTCGAGGAGTTCGCCGGCGGCGAGCAGGCGGCGCTCGATCATATGAATGCCGATCATCGCGACGCGCTTGCCCTTTATGCCCGCCACTTCGGCCGTGCCGAGG
>NZ_RZTO01000857.1:0-2538 GCF_003997225.1 Mesorhizobium sp. M2C.T.Ca.TU.002.02.1.1 | reverse complement strand
TGACGCCGACCACATCTTCCGGGATGTCCTGGCCGCCGCCTTGCGTCTTGCCGACGCGCGTGTAGACCGATTTCACGCCGGGCCAGCCGAGCAGCCGGTTTTCCGCCGTCTTGGTCGCGGCGTCCATTTCCGCCAGCGAAAGATTGCCGCGGGCATGCACGTAGAGCAGGCCGTAATCCGGCTCGACGCTCGGGAAGAACTCGACGCCGGCGCCGTATTTCGAATAGGCGAAGCCGACGCCGACCAGAAGGCCGACGGTGAGCAGGATGACGGTGATCGGGAAGCGCACCGCCTGCTTGACCACGGCCATGTACCAGCCGTCGCGATTGCCCTCCTCGTGATGCTCCGGCGCCTTGGCAAAGATCGCGCCAAGCGTCGGCGCGAAGACCAGCGCGTAGAGCATCGAGGCCGACAGCGTCACGATCAGCGTGATCGGCATGTATTTCATGAAGTCGCCGATGATACCGGGCCAGAACAGCAGCGGCGAGAAGGCGGCGATGCGCGTCATCGTCGCCGCGATCACCGGGCCGGCCATGCGCTTGGCGGCGAGCGCGAAGGCGTCCGCCTTCGGCATGCCCTCGCTCATGCGCCGTTCAGCGAACTCGGTGACGATGATGGCATCGTCCACCAGCATGCCGACCGCCAGGATGAGGCTGAACAGCACGATCATGTTGATCGTGTAGCCCATCATGGCGAGCAGCAGGATGCCGATCAGGAACGAAGATGGAATGGCAAGGCCGATGAGCAGCGAGGCGCGACCCGACAGCGCATAGAGGATGACGATGAACACCAGGATGACGGCGATCATCACGTGGTTCTGCAGGTCGCCGAGCAACTGGTTGACGAAGACCGACTTGTCCTGCGTGTAGGTGACGTGCATGCCTTCGGGCATCGTCTTGATGAAGGCGTCCGACACCTGCCGCACCTGGCCGATCGTATCGATCAGGTTGGCGCCGATGCGCTTCTTCACTTCGATGGCGATGGCCGGCCTGCCGTCGAGGCGCGTCACCGTCTCGGCGTCCTTGAAGGTCGAGCGCACTGTCGCGATGTCCTTGGCCTGAACCACGGCGTTGGGCGTGGCGACCACCGGCAGGTTGGCGACATCCTCGGGCGTCTCGATCAGCGACGGCACCTTGACCGCGTATTTGCCTTCCGAGCCTTCGAGATTGCCGGCCGCGACCAGGCTGTTGGAGGACGCGACGCCCTGGATCACCTGGTCGAGCTGCAACCCGTAGGAGGAGAGCTTCACCGGGTCGACGACAACCTCGACGAGGTCGTCGCGCGCGCCCTGCAGCGAACCTTCGAGCACGCCGGGCACTTCCTCGATGCGGTCGCGCAGCTCGCGCGCGGCCGACGTCAGCACGCGCTCCGGCACGTCGCCGGAAAGCGTGACGACCAAAACCGGGAATTCCGAGACGTTGACCTCGTTGACCGTCGGCTCCTCAGCCGCCTGCGGCAGGTCGGCCTTGGCGTCCTGAACCTTGCTGCGCGTATCCTGCAGCGCCGTCGCGAGATCCGTCTGCGGCTGGAACTCGACCAGCACGTAGCCGCCGCCCTGGAATGCGGCCGAACGCATCTCCTTGAGCCCCTTGAGGCTCTTGAGCTTGCTTTCCATTGGCCTGAGCAGCAGGCGCTCGGAATCCTCCGGCGAGATGCCCTGATAGATCAGGCTGACATACATCATCGGAATCGGAACGTCGGGCTCCGCTTCCTTCGGCGTCGACTGATAGGCGACCCAGCCCGCGACGAGCAGGAACAGCAGCGCCGAGATCGTGAGGCGGGCGTTGTTGATGGCGAGTCTGACGATATCCATGACTTCGGCCTGTTATGCTTCAAAGGCTGCGGACCGCCATCGCCGGATTGGTCCGGCAACGGCGCGTCGTGCTTTACTGCGTGCCGGCGGAGGCTTCACTGATAAGCTTGTTGATGGTCGCCTGGTCGGCCTCGACGGGTTTCACCGCGTCGCCTTCCTTCACCAGTTCCTGGCCGGCGACGATGATGCGCGCATCTTCCGGAATGCCGCCCAGCACCAGGCCGTGCGGCGTGTCGTCGACGAGGTCGATCGGGAAGAACGCCACCTTGCCGTCCTTGCCGACGGCGCGGATGCCGAGGTCGCCCTTGTCGCCCAGCGTCACCACCGAGCGCGGCAGCATGACCGCGTTGGTCGGCTCGGCGCTGAGCGTGATCTCGGCCGTCATGCCGGCGGGGATGGAGCCGTCGGCATTGGGGATCGCCACCTCGACGCGGAAGGTGCGGGTCTGCGCCGAGGCATCGCGGCTGATGTAGCGGACCGTGCCGGTGACCTTCTGGTCGTTGACCAGGCGCACATCGGCCTCGTCGCCGATCTTGACGTAGCGCAGGTCGCGCTCGCTGATCTCGCCGCGGGCGATGACCGGGTCGAGCTTGAGGATCGTCGCCACCTCGCCGCCCTGCATCACCGAGCTGCCGAGCTCCACCGGGATGCGGTCGATGACGCCGTCGAACGGCGCCTTGACCTCGTTGCGGTCGAGCTCGGCCTGCGCGGTGTCGAGTTGCGAT
>NZ_RZTO01000856.1:0-2539 GCF_003997225.1 Mesorhizobium sp. M2C.T.Ca.TU.002.02.1.1 | reverse complement strand
GTTCGCCGCATGGGCTCCGCCGCCCTCGATCTCGCCTATGTCGCGGCCGGACGCATGGACGGCTTCTGGGAAACCGGCCTGTCGTCCTGGGACATTGCCGCCGGCATCCTCCTGGTGCGCGAAGCCGGCGGCTACGTCTCCGACATGGATGGCGGACAGGGCATGCTGGACAGCGGCGAGGTCGTCGCCGGCAACGAGCTCATCCAGCGCGCGCTGCTGAAAACCGTGAAGAAGCCGCTGGCTGCTCGCTGATCGACAATGGCGTTCCTCGCGCGTCGAAAGGACGCGCGCCTTTAGTCGCAAAACCGCAACCGAAGCTTGAAATACTGGTCCGCAAGCGCCCAAATAGGCGTTGCAGGGTCATCGATGAGCGACGCGCGTCCAGATACAACGCTTGAAATCCCCTTCGTGGGGCGCTGGCACTATTCGCGCGCCGAAATGATCGCCGATGGCATCGTTCACGCGGTGGGCATCGTGCTGGCGATCGCCGCCGGCTCGGCTTTCCTGGCTTTGGCCGCCTTCCACTCCGGCCCTGGCGAATATGTCGCCGCGGTGTTCTATGTGGTGTCGCTGCTCACCGTGCTCTCGGTTTCGCTGGCCTATAATCTATGGCCCGTCTCTTGGCCGGCGAAATGGATCCTGCGCCGTTTCGACCATGCCGCGATCTATCTGCTGATCGCCGCCACCTACACGCCCTTCCTCGCCCAGCTCAACAACTCGCCGCTGGCCGTGCCCATGATCGTCGTCGTGTGGAGCGCGGCCGTGACCGGCATCGCCATCAAGATGTTCCTGCCCGGCCGCTACGACCGGCTGGCCATCGTCTTCTACCTCGCCATCGGCTGGAGCGGTGTGGTGCTGGCCGGACCGCTGGTCCAGACGCTGCCGACGACCTCGGTGGCGCTGCTGGTCGCCGGCGGCGTCGTCTATTCCCTGGGCGTCATCTTCTTCGCCTGGAAGGGCCTGCGCTTCCACAATGCCGTCTGGCACGGCTTCGTCGTTACCGGCGCCGGCCTCCATTTGGCCGCCATGGTCGACTGCCTGGTGGTCAACCGGTTCTAAGCCTGTGGCGCGGGGCCTATCGGCCATATTGCCAAGCGCCATTCAATTTGGTCACAATTCCGTTTAGAGTCGCGGCAATTCTGCGGCGGGTGGCATCGGAAACGGGGCACGGATGGCTTTTCTCAGATCCTTCGGCAGGCGATCGGACGTCCTGGTCTATGATCCGCACAAGCTGTCGAGCCCGCAGGTCTTCCTACTCACCATGGTGATCTTCCTGATCATCGTCGCTTTCATCGCCGCCATCCTCACCCGCCAGATCTCGACCGCCTTCTCCAGCAATCCGGGTCTCAACGGATTGATCGTCGGCGTGCTGGCTGTCGGCATCCTGCTCGCCTTCGTCCAGGTCGGGCGGCTGTTCCGCGAGGTGCGCTGGGTCAATTCCTTCCGCGCCGGCTCCGAAACCACCGAGCCGGTGCTCTTGGCGCCGATGAAGGCGATGATCGGCCGCTCGTCGACGATCGCGTTCTCGACCTCGTCGATGCGCACGATGCTGGATTCCATCGCCACCCGCCTCGACGAGAGCCGCGACACCTCGCGCTATCTGGTCGGCCTGCTTGTGTTCCTCGGCCTGCTCGGCACCTTCTGGGGCCTGCTCAACACCATCGCCTCGATCCGCGAGACGATCGAGGCATTGGACCCGGGCACCGGCGATGCGGCGGCCGTGCTCGATGCGCTGAAGCAGGGCCTGTCGGCGCCGCTGGCCGGCATGGGCACCGCCTTTTCGTCCTCGCTGTTCGGCCTCTCCGGCTCGCTCGTGCTCGGCTTCCTCGACCTGCAGGCCGGCCGCGCCCAGACCCGCTTCTACACCGAGCTCGAGAACTGGCTGTCCTCGGTCACCGATCTTTCTTCCGACATCGTCGTGTCCGACACGGCCAAGACCGAGTCCTCCGAGGACATCCGGCTCCTGTCGGAGCGGCTGCGCAGCCTGCAGGAGAATGGCGGCGGCTCCAATCCGCGCGTCGCCACCGCCATGGCCAATCTTGCCGACGGCATCTCGGGGCTGGTGAAGAACATGCGCTCCGAGCAGCAGATCATGCGCGACTGGGTCGAAGCCCAGTCCGACGAACAGAAGGCCATGCGCAACACGCTGGAGAAGATCGCCGACGCGCTGAAGAAGCAAGGGGTCCACTGACGTGGCGCTGGCAAGACGGCGCGCCGACCGCCGCATCGACTACTGGCCGGGTTTTGTCGACGCCTTGTCGACGCTGCTGCTTGCGATCATGTTCCTACTCACCGTCTTCGTGCTGGCGCAGTTCCTGCTCAGCCGCGAGATTTCCGGCAAGGACGCGGTGCTGAACCGCCTCAACTCGCAGATCAACGAGCTGACCCAGCTGCTCGCGCTGGAACGCACGAACAGCCAGGACAAGGAGGATTCGCTCGCCAACCTGCAGGCGTCGCTGTCGGCCGCGCAAGCCGAAAAGAGCCGCCTCGAACAATTGCTGGCGCAGGGCGCCGGCGCCGGCGACGCGGCCAACAAGCG
>NZ_RZTO01000855.1:0-2540 GCF_003997225.1 Mesorhizobium sp. M2C.T.Ca.TU.002.02.1.1 | reverse complement strand
CCGCAAACACCAAGTGGAAACAAGGAAGACCTGCAATGGACCTTATAGTTCTCGGGATCGGGATATTATTCTTCGCCCTGTCCTTAGCTTACGTCAAAGCCTGCGACATCATTTGAGCGGAAGGGCCGGATCATGCTTCTCGACTACATTCTCGGCGGCGCGGTGACCTTGTTCCTGCTCGCCTATCTCACCTACGCCCTCATCCGCCCAGAACGCTTCTGATCGGCGCACGGAAGGTCACATCATGACAATCAACGGCTGGATACAGATCCTCGTCTTTTGCGGGATCCTGCTTTTGCTCGTGAAGCCGCTCGGCTTCTATATGTACCGCGTCTTCAGCGGCGACCGCACCTTGCTGTCGCCGGTGCTCGTCCCGATCGAGCGCGGGCTCTATCGTCTCGCCGGAACGAGCGAGAAGGAAGAACAGCACTGGGCGGTCTACGCGACCGGCATGCTGCTCTTCAATCTCGCCGGTTTCCTCGTCCTTTACGCGCTGCAGCGGCTGCAGGGTGCCCTGCCCTACAACCCCGCCGGCATGACCGCGGTCGAGCCAGGCCTGGCCTTCAACACGGCGGTCAGCTTCGTCACCAACACCAACTGGCAGAACTACGGCGGCGAAAGCACGATGTCCTATCTCGTGCAGATGGCCGGCCTTACCGTCCAGAACTTCGTTTCGGCCGCCACCGGCGTTGCCATCGCCATTGCGCTCATCCGCGGCTTTGCCCGCGCTTCCGGCAAATCGATCGGCAATTTCTGGGTCGATCTCACCCGCTGCATGCTCTACGTGCTCCTGCCGATATGCATCTTGTTGACGCTCGCCTATGTCTGGCTGGGCGTCCCGCAGACCCTTGGTCCTTATGTCGACGCCACCACGCTGGAAGGCGCCAAGCAGACCATCGCGCTTGGCCCGGTTGCCTCGCAGCTCGCCATCAAGATGCTAGGCACCAATGGCGGCGGCTTCTTCAACGCCAACTCGGCGCATCCGTTCGAGAACCCGGACGCAATCTCCAACCTGATCCAGATGCTGTCGATCTTCGCGATCGGCGCCGCGCTCACCAACGTCTTCGGCCGCATGGTCGGCAGTGAGCGCAAGGGCTGGGCGATCCTGGCCTCTATGGGCGTGCTGTTTCTCGTCGGCGTCACCGTCTGCTACTGGGCCGAGGCCGCCGGCAACCCGCTGGTCCATGCGCTCGGCATCGACGGCGGCAATATGGAAGGCAAGGAGACGCGCTTCGGCATCGCTGCGTCGGCGCTGTTCGCCGTCATCACCACGGCCGCCTCCTGCGGCGCCGTCAACGCCATGCACGACAGCTTCACCGCGCTCGGCGGCATGATCCCGCTGATCAACATGCAGCTCGGTGAGGTCATAGTCGGCGGCGTCGGCGCCGGTTTCTACGGCATCCTGATGTTCGTCGTCGTCGCCGTCTTCGTCGCCGGTTTGATGGTCGGCCGCACGCCGGAATATCTCGGCAAGAAGATCGAGGCCAAGGAGGTCAAGATGGCGATGCTCGCCATCCTCTGCCTGCCGCTGGCGATGCTGATCTTCACGGCCATCGCCGTGGTCCTGCCGAGCGCCGTGGCTTCGATGGCCAATGGCGGCCCGCACGGCTTCGCCGAGGTGCTTTACGCCTATACCTCGGCGGCCGCGAACAACGGCTCGGCCTTCGGCGGCCTCTCGGGCAACACGCCCTGGTACAACATAACGCTGGGCATCGGCATGCTGATGGGCCGCTTCCTGGTCATCATCCCGGCTTTGGCCATCGCCGGCTCGTTGGCCGCCAAGAAGACCGTCCCCGCTTCGGCCGGCACCTTCCCGACCGACGGCATGCTGTTCGTCGGGCTGCTGGTCGGCGTCATCATCATCGTCGGCGGCCTCACCTTCTTCCCGTCGCTCGCCGTCGGTCCGATCGTCGAGCATCTGGCGATGATCCATGGCCAGACCTTCTGAGATGACCATGCCCCGCTTCAACGACATACGTCGCAACGACCGTCACCAGACCGGTGACGGAGCGCCCGACAACGGGAAGGACGAGAAGCCTCGTCCTTTCCCGACCCTTTCAACCTTTCTCGGCATGGCGGCCGTGCTGTTCGTGCTGTGGCTGCTGGCCACCGGCCTTCCGCACCTGTTCCCGAAGACCGAACACCCGGCGCCGTCCAACATAACCGATACTGGAGCCCAAAAATGAGCCAGTCCAAATCCGCCAGCATCATGGATGCGCGCATCCTGGTGCCCGCCATCGGCGGCGCCTTCCGCAAGCTTGACCCGCGCACGCTGGTCAAGAACCCGGTGATGTTCGTCGTCGCGGTCGTATCTCTGCTCACAACCGTGCTTTTCGTCCGCGACCTGGTCACCGGCGGCGGCGATCTCGGCTTCACCTTGCAGATCATCATCTGGCTGTGGTTCACCGTGCTGTTCGCCAATTTCGCCGAGGCCGTGGCCGAGGGCCGCGGCAAGGCGCAGGCCGACTCGCTGCGCAAGGCGCGCACCGAGACTCAGGCCAAGTTGCTCAACAACGGCGACCGCACCAAATTCAAACTGG
>NZ_RZTO01000854.1:0-2544 GCF_003997225.1 Mesorhizobium sp. M2C.T.Ca.TU.002.02.1.1 | reverse complement strand
AGGAAGAACAGGCCGAGCAGGATGCCGCGAAACGGCTCGATATCGGCTTCGAGCTGGTGGCGGAAGGTCGATTCCGACAGGAGCACGCCGGCGAGGAAGGCGCCCATCGCCATCGACAGGCCGGAGAGCTGCATGGCGAGCGCCGATCCCAGCACCACCAGCAGCGCCGCGGCGGTCATGACTTCGCGGGCGCGGGCGTCGGCCAGGATGCGAAAGAGCGGATTGAGCAGGTAACGGCCGGCCACGACCAGCCCGACGATCGCGGCGATGCCGATGCCGACTTCGGTCAGCCGCTCCGAGAGGCTGGTCTCGGCGCCGCCGGGCGCGAGGAAGGCGATCAGCGCGAGCAGCGGCACGATCATCAGGTCTTCGAGCAGCAGGATGGAGACGATGCGCTGGCCTTTCGGCGTGGCGATCTCGCCACGCTCCTCCAGCAGCTGCATGACGATCGCCGTCGAGGTCAGCACGAAGCCGGCGCCGGCGACGAAGGACTGCGCGATCGGAAAGCCTCCGGCCAGTCCGACGAGGGTCAGAAGCACAGCGCAGACGCCGACCTGCAGCGCGCCCAGTCCGAAGATCTCGCGGCGCAGGCCCCAGAGCCGCGAAGGCTGCATCTCCAGGCCGATGATGAACAGGAACATCACGACGCCGAGCTCGGCGACATGGAGGATCGCTTCCGATTCGGAAAAGATGCGCAGGCCGAACGGGCCGATGACGACGCCGGCGGCGAGGTAGCCGAGGATCGAGCCCAGCCCCATGCGCTTGAAGATCGGCACGGCGACGACGCCGGCGGCGAGCAGCGCCACCACCTGCACCAGATCGCTGCTCGACGCCTCAGCTGCCATGCCTGTCATCCCGTTGCTTGACCCACTCCTTGCATGCCCTGGGAGCGGGAGGCAAGGGCGCGGAGACTGGCTGGAAGAGCAGGGGCATCCGGCAGGATACGAAGCGATAGGCTTCGCGGCAAACGCCTGTTGCAACCCTGTTACACAAGTTGACATGGCCCGGTCGTTGCGCGCCGCCACAATCAGAGGTTATGGCACGCTTGGCTCTGGCCTTTGGGCTTCGGCCAGTGGAGGCAGCCGCGATGGGCGGCTGCCTTTTTTGAGGAGATGATTGACATGAAGAAGTTTTTGCTCGTTGCCGTCGGTGTTGCGGCGTTGGCCGGTTCGGCTTGCTCCAAGGGGCCGGAATGCACGCAGGAAATCGCCGCCAAGAAGGCGCAGGACATGGCTGCCGCCCTCCAGGAAGCCATCACCAAGGACCCGAGCAAGGCGGCCGATCTGACCGCCAAGGTGCAGGCTGTGACGACCAAGTATCAGGGCGCGACGACGCTCGACGAAGCCTGCAAGGCCTATGACGAGCTGACCGCCACCATCAAGGGTTGAGCGCGGCCGTCGACAAATATGAAGGCGGTGGCCGGTCGGCCGCCGCCTTTTTTCTTGCGCGGCGCTTCGGTCGGCACGTCTTTCCGGATGCGCTACGCGATACCCATGGTCCGCTTGTGGTCGGCGATCTCGGCGAGCAGCCAGTCCTGGAA
Source organism: Mesorhizobium sp. M2C.T.Ca.TU.002.02.1.1 (assembly GCF_003997225.1). Classification (NCBI taxonomy): domain Bacteria; kingdom Pseudomonadati; phylum Pseudomonadota; class Alphaproteobacteria; order Hyphomicrobiales; family Phyllobacteriaceae; genus Mesorhizobium; species Mesorhizobium sp. M2C.T.Ca.TU.002.02.1.1. The sequence goes on along the minus strand of NZ_RZTO01000854.1, from coordinate 1,004 downwards.
CAGGCCGGTGCCCGGCTTGTTTCCGATGCTGCGGCGCTGGTGCAGGTAGATGCCGGCGGGATAGGCGTGGCGGGCGCTGAAGGGGGCGACAAGCCTGCCTTGCTGCAGAAGGTCCTGGGCCATTATGGTGTCGGCCAGGGCGATCCCCGCGCCGTTTATCACCTCGCGCATGATCAAGGTGCAGTCATCGAGTGTCGTGCTGGATTTAGGCGTGGTGTCGAGAACGCCCTCCTGCTCCAGCCACCGCTTCCACCGCATGGTCTCGCATTCGTGGATCAGGTGATGGTTGACCAGATCGGCGGGGGAGCGCAGCGGCACCGGACCTTCCAGCAGCGACGGTGCGCATACCGGCGTCAGCAGGAGCGGGATCAGCAGCGTCAAGGCGGGACCGGCCTTGTAGACGAACTCGTCGACAATCGCCAAATCGAAATTGGCGCGCTTGCCCGACGTCGAGATCTCCAGGTCCACGGATGGATGCAGTCGCCGGAAATTCGGCAACCGGTCCGCCAGCCAGAGGTTCAGGACGGTCGGCACGCAGAGCACCCTGACGCGCTGGGTCCTGCCGTGCCACGGCCCGTCGACGAAGCTGACATCGTCGGTGGCGCGCCAGATGGCCTCGAATGCCTCCGAGAGAGAGCGCGCGTAGTACGAGCCCCTGATGGTCGGGGTGATCTGGCGAAAGCCGCGTTCGAACAGGTCCTGGCCGAGGTTCCTTTCAAGCGCGCGGATGTGGCGGCTGACGGCCGAGGGCGTCAGATGCAGCTCTTCCGCTGCATCCTTGATGCTGCCGAGACGCGCGGCGGCCTCGAAAGCGCGCATGCCATTGAGTGAGGGCAGGGCCATTGGCCGATCATGAAATGTCAGTTGAGTTTTTGTCAATCGACTTGGGCGAAATTGGCGTTTGATCGCCTGGCCGGTTCAGGGATACCCAAAAGGCAAGAGCGACTAAGTCGCCATCCGAAAACGATTATTTGGGCACTCCGATGCCGTTCCACTAGCGGCGG
>NZ_RZTO01000853.1:0-2548 GCF_003997225.1 Mesorhizobium sp. M2C.T.Ca.TU.002.02.1.1 | reverse complement strand
GCATAGAGCGGCGGCAGCGTCGGGTAACCGCCGAAGCCGACGACCGCCTCCGGCTTGATCCTGGCGATCACCCGGCTGGCCTCCCGTACGCCCTGCCTGATTTTCCAGAAGGCCGAGAGCATGGCGACCGGGTTCTTGGAACCCAGCGTGGCCGAAGGGATCGTGTGAATGTCGGCTGCCGGGAAATGGCGGGAATAGCGCTCGGCGCGATGGTCGGTGGCAAGATGCACCTTCCAGCCACGGTCGATCAACTCATGCGCGAGCGCCTCGGCCGGAAACAGATGTCCGCCCGTTCCGCCGGCCGCAAGCAGGATGACACCCTTTGACATCCGGCCTCATTCCGCCGGCATTGCGCGCTGCGCGAGGACGAAGCCCATCTGCTTGCGCTTTTCCGGCCGCTTGCGCGTCAGTGCGAGCACCATGCCCATCGAGACGGCAATGGCGATCTGCGAAGAGCCGCCATAGGAGATGAAGGGCAGCGTCATGCCCTTGGCCGGCATCAGCTGCAGGTTCACGCACATGTTGATGGCCGATTGCAGGCCGAAGACGGTGACGAGGCCGCCGACTGCGTAGCGGGTGAAATCATCATGTTCCTTGAGCGCGATGCTCAAGCCGCGCAGCACGATGAAGGCGAAGATCGACATGATGAAGAAGCACATGATCAGCCCGAACTCCTCGCCCGCGACCGAGAAGACGAAGTCGGTATGAGCGTCCGGAACAATGCGCTTGACGGTTCCCTCGCCCGGCCCGACACCGAACCAACTGCCGTTGATCAGTGCCTCGCGGCCCATGTCGACTTGGAACGTATCGCCTTCGCCGGTCAGAAACTTGTCGATGCGCAAGGCAACGTGCGGGAACACCGAATAGGCGGCGAACAGGCCGCTTGCCCCGACGATGCCGAGAGCCACGATCCACAGCCACGGCAGGCCGGCCATGAAGAACATGACGCCCCAGGTGCCCGTCACCAGCATGGTCTGGCCGAGGTCGGGCTGCGCCACCAGAAGCGAGATGACCAGCGCAAGCAACAGCATGGCGAACAGATTGCCGGGAATGTCGGGCTGGCGCTTGTGCTCGGCAAACAGCCACGCGCAGATGATGACGAAGGCGGGTTTCAGGAATTCGGACGGCTGGATCGAAAGGCCGGCGAGCGACACCCAGCGCCGCGCGCCTTTCACTTCGACGCCGATGTAGAGCACCGCCACCATCAGCACCAGCATGATGCAGAGCATCACCAGCGACATGCGCCTTATCTGCCGCGCTTCCAGGAAGGAGACCGCAAGCATGACGATGAGCGCCGGGATGGTGAAGATGACCTGTCTGGTGGCGAAGTGAAAGCTGTCGAGGCCGATGCGCTCGGCCACCGCGGGGCTCGCCGCGAAGGACAAAATGATGCCCAGCCCCATCAACGACAGGAATGCCGCCAGGAACCAGCGATCGATCGTCCACCACCAGGTGGCGACAGGACTTTTGTCGAGACGGCTTTGCATCAACGTGGCCCTCCGATGGATTTGACACCATCAATAGCAGTCGCAGCTTGCCTGAAGGCTTCGCCGCGCACCTCGAAATTCTTGAACTGGTCGAAACTGGCGCAGGCCGGCGAAAGCAGCACCACGGCTTCGCCGCCGGCGTCGTTTGCCGCGTCATGGGCGGCATGCTCGACCGCCGCCGCAAGCGTTCCCGATATCTCATAGGGCACCGCTTCGCCGAGCGTCGCCGCGAAGGCGGGCGCCGCCTCGCCGATCAGATAGGCCTTGGCGATGCGCGGGAAGAAGCCGCGCAGCGGCTCGATGCCGCCTTCCTTCGGCAGGCCACCGGCTATCCAGTAGATACGGTTGGCGAAGCTCGACAACGCGGGTGCGGCCGCATCGGCGTTGGTCGCCTTGGAATCGTTGACAAACAGCACATGGTCCTTGCGGCCGACCTGCTCCATGCGGTGCGCCAGTCCGGGGAAGCTTTCCAGCCCGGCCTGGATCTCGCCGAGCTCGAGCCCGACTTTCAGGCAGGCGACGACGGCGGCCAGCGCATTCTGCGCGTTGTGCTGGCCGCGCAGTGAGCCGATGCCTTCGAGGAAGGCGACGCGGCTGTAGCGGCCATGCACCGCTTCCATCAGGTTGGTGCCGTCGGCGAAATAGCCGTCGGTCAAAGGCAGGCGCTTGGAAATACGAACGACCGGCCGGCCGGCCCGCTCCAGACGGTCGGCGATCTGGGCGCACCAGGAATCGTCGACGCCGATGATGGCGGTGTCGCTGCCGGCGACCAGCCGCTCCTTGATCGAGGCGTAATGCGCCATCGTGCCATGCCGGTCGAGATGGTCGGGCGTGAGATTAAGCAGGATGCCGGCGGTCGGGTTGATCGAAGGCGCAAGGTCGATCTGGTAGGACGAGCACTCGACCACATAGTGCCGTTGAGGCTCGGGCGGGTCGAGCGTCATGATGGCACGGCCGATATTGCCGCCCATCTGCGTGTCGCGGCCCGCCGACTTCAATATATGCGCCGTCAGCGCCGTCGTCGTCGACTTGCCGTTGGTGCCGGTGATCGCAATGAAGGG
>NZ_RZTO01000852.1:0-2556 GCF_003997225.1 Mesorhizobium sp. M2C.T.Ca.TU.002.02.1.1 | reverse complement strand
CGCCTGGAGCGCGCTGACGGGTTCCGAAATTCCGAAGCCTGGACAATGGGTTCTGGTGATCGGCTCAGGCGGCGTTGCGCTGTTTGCGCTGCAGTTCGCGAAGCTCATGGGCTGCCGCGTCGCCGCCGTCACCTCCCGCGCCGAGAAAGCCGACAGGTTGCGGGCGCTCGGCGCAGACCTCGTCGTCGCCGCAGCCGCAACGCCGGAATGGGGTATGAAGCTGCGCGAAGCGACCGGCGGCATCGTCCTGGTCGTCGAAACCGGCGGCCCGGCGACCTTTGCGCAATCGCTGATCGCCAGCGCGCTCTACGGGCGCATCGTGCTGCTCACCGTGCAGGACCAGAACGGCAAGTCGGTCGAGATTCCGGGCGCCGTCTATCAGCGCAGCCTGGTCACCATCGGCCGCCTGTTCGTCGGCAGCCGCAACGGGCTGGAGGCAATGCTCGCCGCCGTCGCCACGCACCGGCTGAAACCGGTCATCGACAACGTCTTTCCATTCGCCGAGGCGCGCGAGGCCTACCGCCATTTCCAGCAGGGCGACGTCTTCGGCAAGGTCGTCATCGACTGCGCGTGACCATCACACTTTCCCGCAAACAGAAAGGAGATCAGCCATGACAATCCGCGAAGCCTCGGCCGAATGGCAGGGCACGCTCAAGGAGGGATCCGGCCGGTTGCGGCTGGGCAGCGGCGTGTTCGAAGGCGCCTATTCCTTCCCATCCCGTTTTGAAAACGGCCCGGGCACCAACCCGGAAGAACTGATCGCGGCCGCGCATGCCGGTTGCTTCTCGATGGCGCTCACCGCCATTCTCGGCGGCGAGGGCCATACGGCCGAGAGCATCCACACGATCGCCAAGGTGCATCTCGGTGCGACCACGGCCGGGCCGACGATCACCCGCATCGAGCTCGAAACGGAGGCCAGCGCCACCGGCATCTCAGCCGAGGATTTCGAGCGGCTGGCGCAAAAGGCCAAGGCGGCCTGCCTCGTCTCTCGGGCATTGGCCGGCGTCGCAGCCATCACGCTCAAGGCGAGCCTTATAGCTCAATGAAACGCAAGGAGAACACCAATGCCCCAGGAATTGATCATCGACATCGCCACGGCCAAGCGCTCCACCGAGACGGCGGAAATCATGCGGCGCTACAATGACGTCTTCCTGCGTCACGATCCGGCGGCACTGGACGAATTGGTGGCGCAGGACTGCGTGATCGAGAACACCACGCCGGCGCCGGACGGCGCTCGCCGCATCGGCAAGGCGGCTTGCGTCGAATTGTGGTCGGCGATCGCCACCGGACCCGGAACACGCTTCGATCTCGAAGAAACATTCGTCGCCGGCGACCGCGCCACGATCCGCTGGCGCTTCTGGATGTCCGACGGCAGGTCGCTGCGCGGGGTCAATCTGATGCGTGTCGCGGATGGCAAAATCGTCGAGGCGATGGGCTATGTGAAGGGATAGGGCCTGGCGCGGAAAGCCGCGCTCAGGCCGAGCCCGGAACCTGCCCGCCAGGATCTCGGTTCCGGACAAAGTCTTATGAGACCACTCTGTTGAGCTTCACCAAGGTCTTCGGGCTGCGCTGTATGGTCTGGAAGATCACGCAGTAGCGATCGGTGAGCTCCATGAGCTGGGTCAGCCGGCTCTGCTCGACATCCGACTCGATGTCGAAGCGAAGGCGGATTTCCTTGAAGCCGACCGGCACGCCCTCGGTGACGCCGAGCGTGCCGCGCAGGTCGACGTCGCCTTCAGCGGAGATTTCCGCCGATTTGATCGGGATCTCGAGCACGGCAGCCGCGGCCCGCATCGAGACGCCGGCGCACGCGATCAGCGCCTCCAGCAGCATGTCGCCGGAACAAAGCTCCTGTCCGCTGCCGCCGGCCTTCGGATGGATGCCGGCAAGCGCAAGTCCGCGTCCGGTCTCGACCTTGCAGGTCACTTGGGACTCGTCGGCACTGCCCTTGGCCTTCAGGGTAAGAAGCGCGGCCCGCGCGTCCTTGCGATAAAGATCCTTGATCGGTTCCTGCGTGGCGCGAAACGTCGCGATGTCCATTCAAATTCTCCTGTCGTGAATTGCGGTTTTCTGAAATCGTCGGCCATCGTCCGACCTATTCCGGGACGGCGATGCCGGAGCCGCCGAGCTCGGCGGGAAAATCCTTAAGCTTCGGCAGCCCGTCCTTCATCGGCAGCACCGTCTCGGCGTAGTTGACGTGGACCGCCGGCGTGAATTCGACCGTCGGTATGGTGGCCGCATAGACGTCGACCAGCCCGAGCGGCGGGTGATCCGTCATCAGATGGCCGCCGCACTTGGTGCAGAACTGGCGGTTGCTCATCGCGGACTTCTCGAAGCCGGACAGAAACTCCGCGCCCTTGGTGACCTTGACGTTCCCGGGCTTCCACAGCGTGAAGGCGTTCACCGGAGACGCCGACCACGAACGGCAGGAACTGCAATGGCAGTAGCCCATCGCCTCGGCGGTTCCATGGACTTCGATTTCCACGGCGCCGCAAAAACACCCGCCCTTATGTACCGTCATGACTTTCGTCCTTTTCCTTCGTTGCGCTTGATCGC
>NZ_RZTO01000851.1:0-2564 GCF_003997225.1 Mesorhizobium sp. M2C.T.Ca.TU.002.02.1.1 | reverse complement strand
GCACCTCGGCGATCATCTCCGGATCGAGCGCCGAGGTCGGCTCGTCGAACAGCATGATCTGCGGCTGCATGCAAAGCGCCCGCGCGATCGCCACGCGTTGCTGCTGGCCGCCGGAGAGCTGGCCGGGAAACTTCATCGCCTGCTCGGGGATGCGGACCTTGTCCAGAAAGCGCCTGGCCGTCGTCTCGGCCTCCGCGCGCGGCCGCTTGCGCACGATCATCGGCGCGATCATGCAGTTTTCAAGCACGGTCATGTGCGGGAACAGGTTGAAGTGCTGGAACACCATGCCGACTTCGCGCCTGATCCCGTCGATGTTGCCGACATCGTCGTTGAGCTCGGTGCCGAGCACGGTGATGCGGCCGCCTTCGTGTTCCTCGAGCCGGTTGATGCAGCGGATCAGCGTGGATTTGCCGGAGCCTGACGGACCGCAGATGACGATCCTTTCTCCGCGCTCGACGCAGAGGTTCACCTTCCGCAGCGCATGGAACGACCCGTAATGCTTGTCGAGGCCTTCGATATGGACGGCCGGGCCGGATGGGAGCGTCGAATCCAAGTGCGCCTCCCTAGCGTTCGCCGACCGCCATGCGCCGCTCGAGGTAAGCGCCGTAGCGGGACAGGCTGAAGACGAAGATAAAATAGATGAAGGCGATGAAGGCATAGACCTCGACATAGGCGAAGCGCCATTCGCCGGTGCCATAGGCGGCGTTGCCGGAGGCCAGGATCTCGAAGAAGCCGACAATGACCACCAGCGAGGTTTCCTTGAACGAGATGACGAACTGGTTGATCGTCGCCGGCAATGCGTTGCGCATCGCCTGCGGCAGCACGATGCGGCCGATGCGCTGCCAGTAGCTCATGCCGAGCGCCATGGCGGCTTCTTCCTGTCCTGCCGGAACGCCCTGCATGCCGCCGCGCACGATCTCGGCCTGATAGGCGGAGAAGAACAGGGCGGAGCCCAGGATCACCCGGTAGAGCTTGTCGCCCTGCAGCCATTGCGGCAGGGCGAAAGGCAGAACGACGGCAAATGTAAAGAGGATCGAGATCAGCGGCAGCGAGCGGACGCCATCGATGATGAGACCGGTGGTGCGCGATATCCAGGGCCGGTCCGAGCGGCGCAGCAGCGCCAGGCAGATCGCCAGCGGGAAGCCGATCAGGCAGGTGGTGACGAAGATGAAGAGGGTAAGCGCCAGCCCGCCCCAGGCTTCCTCGCCGACATAGGGCAGGCCGAGCACGCCGCCCTTCATCAGCACGTAGTAGAGGCCTGTTCCTGCGCCCCAGATGAGCGCGATGCGGCGGCCGGTCCAGAAGGCCGGGATGCAGCTCAGCACCGTCATGACCACCACGCTGACGCAGGCGAGCGCGGAGCGCCATTGCTCCTCGAAGGGATAGAGACCGAACAGGATGATGCGCCACCGGGCGGCAATGACCGACCAGCATGCGCCGGCCGCCGCCTGGCAGGCCTCAGGCCCGCCGGTCGTGGTGAACACGGCCGAGAAGACGGCCCAGTCGAGCAGCTTCCAGACGATGAAAGCCATGATCGTCAGGGATATCAGCGACAGCAGCGCCTGAAGCGGCGTTGCGAAGAAGCGGCGCTTCAGGTCTTCGAGCCTGCCCGGAGCAGGGGGAGCGACAACGACCATCTCCATTTCTGTCATCCCCTCAGCTGATTGCCCTTGAGGGCGATGGCCTTGTTGATGCGGTTGAATACCGCGGCAAGGCTGAGATTGATGGCGAGGAAGCCGGCCATCAGAATGCCGATCACCTCGAGCGTCTGGCCGGAGTGGTTGATCGTCAGCGCCACGATCATGAAGAAGTCGGTGAAGCCCACCGCAATGCCCATCGTGGTTGCCTTCATCAGCCAGACATACTGGTTGGCGAGGATCGGCAGCATTGCGCGCAGCGCCAGCGGCAGCCTGACCAGTGTGAAGACACGCCAGGGGCTCAAGCCCAACGAGAGCGCCGCCTCCATCTGGCCCTTGCCGACGGCCTTGAAGCCGCCGCGCACGATCTCGGCGATGTAGGAGCCGCCATAGACGGCAATGGCGACGGCCAGAGCGGAAAATTCAGGTGGGATGCGCAATCCACCCTTCAGGTTGAGGCCTTGCAGGGCAGGAAAGTCGAGCAGTGCTGCATCCGGCAGGCGACCGATCATCAGGATGACAACCGCGCAGGCGAGCGCCACTGCCGCACCGGCGAACTGGATGGCAGAACGTTCGCCGACCGGTTGGCTGATCTGCGATGTGCGGCCGAGCCAGACCGGCAGCGCGATCGCGGCGATCACGGCCAAAACGGCCAGCGCCAGTGCCGTTCCGCCGACATTGGGAATAGGCACATACAGACCACGGCTGGTCAGCAGCATGCCGAATGCCTCATGCGCGGCGCGCGGCGTCGGCAGATGCGTGATCAAAGCGTACCAGAAGAAGACCTGCAGGATCAGTGGGATGTTGCGGAAGATGTCGACATAGGTGCGGCCGCGCAGCCGTGCCAACTCGTTCGATGACGTGCGCGCCAGACCGACGATCGTGCCGACGATCGTCGCCAGGATAAGGCCGGTGGTTCCGAGGAAC
>NZ_RZTO01000850.1:0-2565 GCF_003997225.1 Mesorhizobium sp. M2C.T.Ca.TU.002.02.1.1 | reverse complement strand
TCGAAGGGCTGATCGTTCATGACGCCAAGAACCTATGGCGCTCAGGCGAGCTTGTCACGGGGGGCGGCAGCGCGGGCAAGCCGGTCGTTGATCGCCTCGCCCAGGCCCTCGAACGGGATCGGCTCGACGGCGATGGTCGAGGCGCCGACACGGTCGAGCGCCTGCATGGCGGCAAAGAGGTTGCTGGCCGCTTCCCGCAAGTCGCCTGTCTCGGAGAGGTTGCGCAGCGCAACGGCCCGTTCCCAGCCCTCAGCGCGATTGCGGCCGAAGGCAAGCAACGCCTCGCCTTCGGCAACGTCCCCGACATTGAGCCGCATCGCGGCGCCCGGCGCGTAATGCGAGGCGAGCATGCCCGGCGCCTCGATGCCGGAAGCGCCGCGCGACAATTTCGCGCCGGCCACCGCTTCGATCTCCTCGGCGCCGATGCCTCCGGGGCGCAGCAGCCGCAATTTGCCGTTATCGACCTTGAGAATAGTCGATTCCAGGCCAACCGGCGTCGCGCCGCCATCGACGACCAGCCTGATCCTGTCGCCGAGATCGGCGGCGACCGCCCCTGCCGTCGTGCCGCTGATCTTTCCGGAAGAATTGGCGCTGGGGGCGGCGAGCGGCCTTCCGAGCCGCGCGATCAGCTCGCCGCCGAAGCCGCGCGGCATGCGCAGCGCGATCGTGTCCAGCCCCGCTGTGACCAGCGGATGGATGCCGCTGCCGGCGCGCTGCGGCAGCACCAGCGTCAGCGGGCCGGGCCAGAAGGCTTCGGCCAATCTTGCCGAGAGCGGATCGAAGCCGGCGATGCGGTCCGCCATGGCGCGATTTGCGACATGGGCGATCAGCGGGTTGAAACGCGGCCGGCCCTTTGCCTCGAAGATGCGCGCCACGGCGACGCCGTTGGTGGCATCGCCCGCCAGGCCGTAAACCGTCTCGGTCGGGATGGCGACGACATCACCGCCTTCGAGCAGCGCCAATGCCCGCTCCATAGCCTCGCCGGCCGCCAGTATCTCAGCCAAATCCGCCACCAGTCCTGATGCATGTTGCCCAAAAGTGTGCAGCGGTTTTGGGACAACAACATGCATGAAACAAAATCTAAAGCGCGTCGATTGAATCCGTTTCAACGCGACGCGCGTTAGACATGCCGGTCCCGTAATACGGCCGCTTCCATCGGGCAAGGGCGGGCATTGGCGATTTATCAACCCCTAAAATGTTAAGTTTCCGCGCAAGCCGGCTTCAATCTGCCGGCCCTAAACAGATATTCGTGGGGTACCCCACGAATATCTGTTTAGGTTCCCTGGGTTTTCGCAGGTTCTGAACGCGAACCGTGGGACACCTTTGCGAAACCTGCTTAGGGCGCGGGTTCTATGCGGCTGCGGGCTTGGGAGCTGTTGTGATGCGTTTGCTTGGATCGTTCGGTATCAGTCTTCTGGCGATGAGCGGCGCGGCGCATGCCTCGTCGATCGTCGTGGTCGGACCCTCGACCTCCACGCCTTCGGTGATCAGGCTGAATGCGATCGAGCCGGCCAAGCTGTCCTCGGCCTCGACGCCGTCGATGATAGCGCTTGGCGATCCAATGCCCGCCGTCACCGACGAAAAGGTCGCGGCGATTCCCGAGAAGTCCAGGCACCAGCAAGCCCCGATGATCATTCGCGGCGGCGTCGTCGGCGGCGCGTTCGCGACGCCCGCGGCGACCGCGGCAGCCAAGCCCACGGCACCGGCAACCGCGGCCGCCCCGGCAAACGGCACTTCGCCGGCAACGCCCGCGAACGGCACGGCGTCTGCTTCGAACGGCAACGGCAAAACCGGCGACAAACCGGCCGCGACGGCCAACGCGCAGCCACAGGCGCAGCCGTCAAATGGCCAGCCCCTGCCGCGCGTCGGCAAGGCGATGTAGATCACACTGGATACCGCCTCTATGTGCTAGGCGCTTAACTCTGTCCGATTCCCGTCACCGGGATCGGGCACGATGGTGCTAGCGTTTCAAAAGGGGGATTTCATGACTGTTTCGAAAGCAATGGCCGTTGCCGCACTGGTGGCGGCGACGACACTGGGCGCGAGTGTGGCGCGGGCCGACGACATGCTCGGCTCTTACGTCGCGCGGATCTCGGACCGCGATCACCGCGCCAGCGACGGCTATCCGCTGAGCAGCGCGGCGCAGATGGTGCGGCAGGACCGCGCCAACTGGCACAAGTTCCACCGGCGTGACGGCGACGACCAAGGCGATCCCTGGTTCCGCAGCGACGGCTCGCGCGCAGACCTGCAGCGCATGCTGGAACGCGGCGGCGCCATGAGCAGCGCCACCAGGCGCGCCATCGTCAATGGCGAGCCGCTGATCGAGGTCGACGTCTACTCGGACAGCGTGCGGGTCAGCATCATAGAAGATTGACGGGGTCAATCTTCCTGGAAGATTGACGAGCCTGACGAAAAGGGCGACGCGTTACGCGTCGCCCTCAGACTGCTGACAAACCCCGTCGAATTTCGGCGGGGTTTTGTTTTATGTGATTGAAGCGTTTGAGAAGTTCGTGTCAGGAGATTTTGACAGGAGGCGCCGAGCCCTCATGCGAGGCTTGGTTTTGG
>NZ_RZTO01000084.1:0-12579 GCF_003997225.1 Mesorhizobium sp. M2C.T.Ca.TU.002.02.1.1 | reverse complement strand
ATGCAGCGGTTGGCGGTGATCCGGTAGAGCCACGTCGAGGCGCGCGCCCGGCCGGGATCGAAGCGCGCGGCTTGTTTCCAGACGGTCACGAACACCTCCTGCACCACGTCCTCGGCATCGGCCGCATGGCCAAGATAGCGCGCGGCGAATGTCCGCAGCCCACGGCCGTGGCGGGCCATGAGCGCGGACAAAGCCGCCTGGCTGCCGGCGGCGATGCGGGCCAGAAGCTCCTCGTCGCCATTGGCAGCTTCATCCCGCACGGCGGCGGACACCGGTCGACGAGCTTCCGGCGGCGAGGGAGAAATCCGCGACGATCCGGCCCGGGAGTAGAACGAATTCCGACGTCAAGTCCACCACCAGATGTCAGCGGCGCCAACGGCGGAAGCCGTGAACCGTGTTGCCGTTCGGGCCCGTGAAGCTGCCGACAGAACGGCCGCGAAACGGTCCGGCCGCGCTGTAACGCTGACCTGAAACGGTCTTGCCGTTCGGCCCGGTGGCAGAATAGCTCCTGAAGCAGCGGTCAACAACGCCGGCCTTGCAGGTTGAATTCGACGTGTAGGTGCCGCCATTCGGTCCGGTCCGCGTGGTCGAGCCGGTGTAGGTATTGCCGTCGCGGTCGACGCTGCGGCTCAGTTCGCCGCCATGCACGGTCTTGCGCGTCCATTCCTCGGCCGAGGCAGGGGAAGCGGCCGACCAGGCGACCATTGCGCCGAGGCAGAACAGCGGAAGTTTGAGTCTTGAGAGCATGTCGTTTCCTTTCTGGAAGGCGGGTTGGTCAATTGGCGTGAGCGGCCACGATCTTGCGGATGGCCGCGATCTCGTCGGCGGAGAGCCTGCCGTCGCCATTGCGGTCGGCGAGATCGAAGAGCGGCGTGCTGGCCTGGAACTCGTCCTCGGTGACCTTGCCGTCGCCATTCCTGTCCATGCGCCGCCAACGATTGCCGAGGCGGGCCTCGGTTGCCTGGGTGCGGTCCTCGATAGCCTGGCGGGCGGGTTCGATCTCCTTCTCGTCGATGGCGCCGTCGCCATTGCGGTCGAGCCTCTTGAAGAGACGTTCGCGGGCGGCGAGGATCTCGTCCTTCGAGATCGCGCCGTCGCCATTGGTGTCGAGGCGCTGCAGGATGCGCTGGCCGGGCGTGTCCTGCGCCGCGGCGGCGCAGAGCGGAGCGAGCCCGAGAAGCAGGCCCGCAAGGATTGCTGAGTGTTTCATGGTTGGTCCTTTCGACTGTCACGTCGCAGGGGGCGACTGTCGGCCAATACGCAGCCCGGTTCGTGCTCCTACGCCCGGCAGCAGAATTTTTTGCCGGCATCGGCGGCGCGGCATCGCTGTCCCTAAAAATTGGTAGGCGGCGCGTAGGAGCGGACGAACTCCTGCGTAGGAGACGCTGCAAGGACGATCCGCGGCGGGTCGTCGATTTCAGCGGAGACCCAGATGACCAAGATCGTGATCGCCCTTACCGGGCTGCTTTTGTGCGGCTGCAGCGCCTTCGCCGCCGACACGGGCGCCCGGGAGGCGTTCCGGCGCATCGACACCAATGGCGACAGAAAGCTCGAATTCAGCGAGATCCAGGCAGCGCGGGCGCGGATGTTCGACCGGTTGGACGCCAACCACAACGGCGTGCTCGACCCCGAGGAGGTGCAGGCGGCCGTGGCGCAGGTCAAGGCGAAGCGCGACATCCAGGCCGCGCGCTTCACCGGCCTGCAGGCCGAGGCGGGCCGCATGGACCGCAACGGCGACGGTAAAATCTCGCGCGACGAATTCACGGCCGCCATTCCCGACCGGCTGCTGCAGGCGGACACCGATGGCGACGGCGCGCTTTCGATTTCCGAACTGCGGGCGCTGAAGCGCCAGTGATCCCCAGGACACAAAGGAGAGAGACGATGAAATGGATATCGACGGCCTTATGCGGCCTGGTGCTCGGCGCATCGATGCTGGCCTCGCCGGCAGAGGCAGTTCCAATCATGCCCGCCCCGGGCCAGGCATCCGTGACCAGCCAGGCGACGCCGGTCTGGTACCGGCGCGGCTTCTACGTCGTCGGCGGCGCCTACTACTACAACGGATTCAGGGGCTATTGGCGCATGCGGCCCGGCTACCGCTACTACAATGGCTACTGGTTCCCGGCCGCCGCCTTCGCGGCCGGCGTGGCGGCCGCCACGGTCGCGCCACCCCCGCCCCCCGCGGCGCGCCTGGCGGCCGCCCATGTGCGCTGGTGCTTTGACCGCTACCGCTCCTACCGCGCCTGGGACAACAGCTACCAGCCCTATGGCGGTCCTCGCCAGCAGTGCCGGTCGCCGTATAGTTGAGCCAAGCGCGGCGCGGGCTTGTGGATGCAGGAAAAGCGCGTCGCACCGAAAACGAGTTCGGGCGACGCGTTACAGGCTTTTTGTCCAAACGTCGGTGTGGGTGGTTCCGTCGGGTCCCCGAGGGAGTGGAGTCGGCCGGAACCACCCGCCCGCCTTGTGTCCTTCCCAAGACGGACTGACTATACGACACTGTCTTGCGGTTTCCTTGACCTGGATCAAGCGCTGTCGGCTCGCCGCTGGACGTGCCCTGTCCCTGCCCTATACTTTCGCGGGCGCTGATTTTCCACGGGAGACAAGGACATATGAGCCTCGGCAGACACAAACTCGGCAGCCAGGGGCTCGAAGTCTCGACCATCGGTCTCGGCTGCATGGGCATGAGCCAGGCCTATGGGCCGGCCGATGAGGCGGAGTCGATCGCGACCCTGCACCGGTCGATCGAACTCGGCTGCACTTTTCTGGACACGGCCGAGGTCTACGGGCCTTTCCACAACGAGGAGCTGCTTGGGCGCGCGCTGAAGGGCTGGCGCGACCAGGTGACGATCGCGACGAAATTCGGCTTCCGCATCGTCGACGGCAAGCAGTCCGGCACCGACAGCCGGCCCGAGCATATACGCGAGGTGGTCGACGCTTCGCTCTTGCGGCTCGGCACCGACCGCATCGATCTCCTCTATCAGCACCGTGTCGATCCCGCCGTGCCGATGGAAGACGTCGCGGGCACGGTCGGCGAACTGGTGGCGCAGGGCAAGGTGCGCTTCTTCGGCCTATCGGAAGCGGGCATTGCCAACATCCGCCGCGCGCATGCCGTGCATCCGGTTTCGGCGCTGCAGAGCGAATACTCGCTGTGGGAGCGCAATCTCGAGCCCGAGATCATCCCGGCGCTGAAGGAGCTTGGCATCGGTCTGGTGCCGTTCGCGCCCCTCGGCCGCGGCTTCCTCGCCGGCGACGTCAAGCGCGCAGAGGATTATCCCGAGGGCGATTTCCGGCGCGGCGACCCGCGCTACCAAGGCGAGAATTTCGACCTGAATGTCGCGGCGGCGGCCACGGTGCGCGACATCGCAGACGCCAAGGGCGTCAAGCCCGGCCAGATCGCGATCGCCTGGCTGCTCGCCAACGGCCCGGATTTCGGCATCGATATCGTGCCGATCCCCGGCACCAAACGCCGAACCTATCTGGAAGAGAATGTCGCGGCGGCCGACATCACGCTCGACGCCACCGAGATGCTGGGGCTCGACATGGCGCTGACGCCCGACAAGGTATCGGGGCCAAGGTATAACGAGCGGACGATGTCGTTGGTGGACCGGTAGGCGTTATCCAGCGCCTACTTCTTCTTGCAATCCGCCATCGCCTCCATCGCTTTCCTGGCCTCTCCCTCGCTGGCGTATTGCTTCTTGCCGAGATCGACGACAAGCGTTCCGTCCGGCTTCTTCGGCACGATCTCGCATTGCTTCGATACGGCGTCCCTGGCGACCCAGTATTGCTCGGCCGCCACGGCGGGCAGGCTCATCGTGCCAGTGGCGAGGATTGCGACGGCGATGGTGCGAACCATTGCGGATCTCCATGGCTCTGATTGGAACGCGGGCGAACGCCGGGTTAGGCGACGTCCAACATGCCGCTTTTGGGAAACGCCCTGCCCGCCGCTCTGTTCCGGCGGCTCACCCGCCCGAATGCGGATCGATGCTGTAAGGATGTACCGGATAGCCCGGCCCGATCGCCTCGCCAACCCTCTCCACCCAGGCTTCGACCGCCGGATAGTCGGCGAGCGAGAAACCGCAATCCTCGGCGCGGTGGCTGTAGGCATAGACGGCGATGTCGGCGATGGT
This sequence comes from Mesorhizobium sp. M2C.T.Ca.TU.002.02.1.1, assembly GCF_003997225.1. NCBI lineage: Bacteria > Pseudomonadati > Pseudomonadota > Alphaproteobacteria > Hyphomicrobiales > Phyllobacteriaceae > Mesorhizobium > Mesorhizobium sp. M2C.T.Ca.TU.002.02.1.1. The sequence continues at coordinate 8,455 of NZ_RZTO01000084.1, read as the reverse complement.
GAGCGTATCGCCGATAAGGAAAGGCGTGTCAGCCAGGCTGCGCTCCAGGGCCGAGAGCGCGCGGACGCCGGCCTCGTGCTTGCCGGCAACCAGCGCCTGGTTGCGCTCCAGGCGGCCGGTCAGCGTCCAGAAGCGCAGCGAGCCGATGACCGGCTCGACATAATATTGCTCGAAGAACAACCACTGCATGACCTTGGCACGGGCAAGCCGGTCCGCCGGCAGATAGGGCGTACCCTCGGCGACGAGCATGAGGATCGCGTTGGACTCGGCGATCGCCTGGCCATTCTCCACGGCAAGCACCGGCACGGCGCCGGCCGGGTTGAGCTTCAGGAAAGCCTCCGTGTGGCTCTCGCCCTCGAAGATCGAGATGATGCGGGTTTCGTAGGCGATGCCGAGCAGGCCGAGCAGGACACGAATTTTCCAGGCGTTTTGCGACGGAAGATAGTCGTAGAGCGTGAGCATGGCGCGGTCCTCGGTGCGATTGGATGGCTTTGCATGGGGTGGTGGGATGCGCCACCCGATTCAGGCATTCACGACGCCAACACGGGCGAAAGTCCGGACCGCATCACCCAAAGTCGGCGCGAGGCACCCCCCTCTGGCCTGCCGGCCATCTCCCCCGCAAGGGGGGAGATCAGCAGCTTCGACGTCTCGTCCTCATCTCCCGGCGATATCCTTCGCCACCGCCTGCGCCTCGATGCCGATCTCGCGCAGCAGGCCGGTGACCGGGTTGTAGAAGCCGACGAGATAGATGCCGAGCTCCGAGGCTCGCGCGTTCACGCCACTCTTGCCCGGGCTAAGCTCCGCCGGCAGGAAAGCGCCGTAGCCAGGACGATAGCCGGTGGCGAAAATCGCCGAGTCGAACTTCTTCTCCACGCCATCGACGAATGTCACGCCGTCTCCGGTGAAGCTTGCAATGTCCGGGGCTATGCCGATCCGACCCTGCTTGATCGCCGCCACCGTGCCGACATCGATCACCGGGATGCGGCCGGCCTCGATCCCTTGCAGGATGCCCTGCTTCGGCCGCACGATGCCGTATTTCTCCAGCCGGCCCAACGCCAGGTCGAGGATCTTGGGAAACATCCAGTCGTTCAGCGCCCGCGGCATCGGCCGGCTGGCGATACCCACCATCTGGATCGGCACGCCGAACAGCTGGCGCGGTACGATGTGGACGCCCTTGCGCACCGAGATGGTCGGATGGGCGCCGCTCTCGGCGAGGTCGAGCGCGATCTCCGCACCCGTGTTGCCCATGCCGATGACCAGCACGTCCTTGCCGACATAGGGCGCGGCCTCGGTGTAGGTGGCGCTGTGCAGCACCTTGCCCTTGAAGGCCTCGATGCCCGGAAAACGTGGCGTAATCGGCTCGGCATTGTTGCCGGTGGCAACGACCACCTTGCGGGCATTGAAAGACCCGGCATCGGTCTCGACCAGGAGTTTTCCACCGTCGCGGCGGATGGATTTCACGGTGACGCCAAAGCGCGGCCTCAGTCCGAAATGCCCGGCATAGGCGTCGAGATAATCGACCACTTTTTCGCGTGGCACATAGCGCGGGTGGCTCTTCGGGAACGGCACGAAAGGCAGCGATGAGAAAGACTTCACCGTGTGCAGGTGCAGCCGCCGGTAATGCCGGCGCCAGGAGGGCGCAACCTCATCGGCCTTTTCAAGGATGATGAAATCCTGCCCCGCCTGTTTCAGGCAAGCGGCGACCGCGAGCCCGGCAGGGCCGGCGCCGACGATGACGACATTGGCGTCCAAAAGACCTCTCCTCCCGCCCAAGCGGCAAAAGCTATGACGGGAGGTGGGCGGGCGACAAGTAGGGAGAAGCACCTAGGGGGCGTCGCTGCCCTACTCCATCGCGCCGGGTGTCTCGGGCTCGTCCTCGGGCGGTTCGAGGATCTCGATCAGTTTCGCCACGCGGGCGCCGGGCATGGCGTGACCTTCATTGACCAGCGCCTCGTCGGCGCCAATCCAGGCGAAGGCCTCGCGCAGTTCCTCGAGGCTGGCGCCGGTGAGCGCGATGTCGGCGATGACGGCCTCGTCGACCGGTCCAAGCACGGAAATGATCTCGTTGCGTGTCATCTTGGCCTCCCCATGGGTCGGATGATTGCCCAAGGAAACGACCGGCGGGCGGAGCGGGTTCCGATAAACCGCGGGCCGGCTTCTTCCGAACGAGGCCCAATGCTATGGCTCGCCCATGAAGCCAGCCCTCCTCCTTGCCGCTCTGCTCCTGTCCACGCCGGCCCTCGCAGACTGGAAGCCCGTCGAAAAAATCGACACCTATTCCGTCTCGGGCCAGACGGCAGAGCAGCTCTACCTCTCGATCGGCGAGAAAGGCCCGCTGATCGGCACGGCCGGCAACGCTCGGCGCGTCATCGCGCATACTTTCTTCAAGCTGACCTGGCAGCGCGACTACCAGCCGCAAGGCAACGCCTGCGTGCTGAAGACGGCGCGGCCGAAGCTGATCATCACCTACACGCTGCCGAAGCCGGCCGGAAAGCTGGAGCCCGCCCTGCAGGCGCGCTGGGACAGGTTCGCCGCCGGGCTGATCGCGCATGAGAAGGTGCATGGCGCCGGCATCGTCGACATGGTGGACAAGATCGTCGCCTTCAGCACCGGCCTCACCGCCGAAAACGATCCCGGCTGCAAGAAGGTCAGGGCGGAACTGACGGCCTATCTGGACCAGCTCTCCAAGGCGCAGCGCCAGGGCAGTCGCGACTTCGACACGAAAGAGTTCGGGCATGACGGCAATATGCTGAAGCTGATCGCGGCGTTTCTGGGCGGGGGTTAGAGCGCCGACGGTTAGCGGATCGGCACCAGTTTCGCCGCCTCGCGCATGGCCTGCGCGGCGCCGAGATTGCTGACCGGATAGCCCGAGATAAAACCCTCGATCGAGAAGCCGGGAAATTCGGCCCGCAGCCTGGCCGCGATGACCGCGGCCTCGGGCCCTTCGCCCAGTACCGCATGGGCGAGCATCAAAAAGACCAGCACGTGAGGAGAATCCGGTGTGCTTCGCCGCAGCGCCGCAATGGCTTCCCGGTGCCTGCCGGCCGCGAACAGGACACGGCCCTGCATGCCGAAATACCAGGGCGGAGCAAGCGGATTGAGGCGCATGGCGCGCTCGATGAGCGGGATCGCCTCAGCCGGATCGCCGGCGACCAGTGCCTTGCTGCCGGCAAGCAGCGCCAGCGTGTCGGCATGGTTGGAGCCGATTCGAAGGCTCGCCGGTGGGCGCTTTCGGCCGCTTCCAGATCGCCGAGGCAGCCCATGAGATCGCCGAAGCAGGTGTGCGCGCTGCTGTCGGTCGGGTCGAACCGCAGAGCGTTCTCGACCGCCCAGCGCCATTTGGCGATCGAGGTGTTCAGGTCGTCGCCGTAGCCGTTGCACGCTTCGATCGAATAGGCGTAGGCGAGTTCGGTCCAGGCCCTGACCAGGGTCGGGTCAAGCTCGAGGGCGCGTGAAAACAACCTGATGGCTTCCCTGTTGCCGCTGCGGCTGAAGGTGTTGTGCTGCTCGACGCCCAGCAAATGGCAGTCATAGGCGCGCAGGCTGGCCGGCGGCTTGCGACGGATCGCATTGCGGCCGACCGTGGCGATCGCGCCGAAACAGCCGGCGAGCACATTGATGACGCTTTCGGTCAGGCTGTCCTGCAGGGCGAAGATGTCCTCCGCCGGACGGTCGAAGCGCTCGCTCCACAGGCTGACGCCGGTCCGTGCATCTGCAAGTTCGATCGTCAACCGGATCCGGCGGTCGTCGGCCCGCAACTGACCCGAGACGATATAGGTGGCGCCCAGCGCCTTGCCGTCCGCGGCGAAATCGGCGGGCCTGCTGCCCAGCGATTTCATGGTGTGGAAGGCGATCACCGGCATGTCGGCGTAGCGCGCAAGATCGACGGTGATGTCCGACGACAGGCCGTCGGCAAAGCGATGCCAGCGTTCGTCGGCGTTCAGGCACTCGATTGGAAATATCGCAAGCACCGGCGAGGCTTCGGGCGCAGACGGCACGGCCGCGATGGCATTGACGTGCATGGCGAGCGCGACCTTGCTGCGCACGCCGAGCTTTTCGTAGATCGCGGCGAGATGCGTGCGCACGGTCGACGGGGCGATGAACAGCGCCTCGCCGATCTCGCGATAAGTCAGGCCCGCCGCGAACTTTTCCGCCACCGCGCGCTCGCGCTCGGACAGGGCCGGCAAGGACTGGCCAGGCGAAGGCATGGCCGGTGTGGACATGGCGTTGTGGTTCATCCCGATCCCCTGCCCGCGGACGGGAACATTACCAAACGCCCGCAGCAGCAAAAATACTACAAATGCAGGACCCAAGACACTGCATGCGGCCGATGGCGCGGCCGAGGCTGGAGGTTCAGGCTCCCCGCATGCCCTCGATGAGGGCCATTCGTTCCCGAGGAGCCGATGATGAAACCGACGTTGAACACGATTTCCGATTTTTACAGCGCCGTGCGGCTCGATGTCCGCGAACCGCCGACCGGAGAAAGCCTCCTGCCACGCCGGCCCGGCCTGTTTGGTCTTTTCGCAGCGTGGCGCGAGCGCGCCTTTTTCCGCGAGGACCTTGCGCTCAAGGCACGCGACATGCCGTATCTGATCGGTGACATGGGCCTGACGATGGACGCCGTGCGTGAGGAACTCGCCAAGCCATTCTGGCGGCGGTAGCCGGAACATTTCAGCAAAAAATCAGCAGTCGTTCAGGACGGCAGGGACCTTTCGCAGCGATACTTGCGGAATAGCGACGGGCAGGAGACCCACCGCTGCCGCCGCCAAGCATGGAGGGCAATCATGCATCAGAGAATTGACGCACCGTTCCCGCCCGCCCAGTTGGCACGAGAGGAGATGCTTCGTTTCCTTTCGACCGGCTTTGCCGGCGCTTGTTGCGGCGAGAGCAACGAGATGCTGGCCTACCTCGAAGGGGTGGCGTCCAGCGAGAAAGCCGCCACCGAAGCGCCCGGACCAAGGTTTCGCCTGCGCGGCCTCTTTTCAGGCTTGAACTGGTTTCCAGCTTGACCTTGCCGGCATTTGCCATTCCCATGGCCGGTGCGCGATGAAGCGCGGTGATGGGGCAAGAGCTTGGCGCTACGGATCGGCGGCGCGGTGCTCGATCTCGACCGGGGTACGCTCCGGCGTGAGGGCGAGATCGTGCCGGTCCGGCCGAAAACCCTGGAGCTGCTGGCTTACCTGGCGCGCAATCCCGGTCGGGTGCTGAGCAAGGAAGAATTGCTGCAGGCGGTCTGGCCAGGAATCATCGTCACCGAGGATTCGCTCACCCAATCGATCCGCGACGCGCGCAAATCGATTGGCGACGAGGCGCAGGCGCTGATCCGCACGGTGCCGCGCCGGGGCTATCTCTTCCAGCTTCCCGAGGCCGAGGCCGCGCAGCCACCGGCGGCGGCCGCGGCGCGGGCAGAGCCGACGGTGGCGGTGCTGCCGTTTGATGTGGACCCCGCCGATGCCGCCGCCAGGGCATTGTTCGACGGCGCCGTCGAGGAAATCACCAACGCGCTTTCATACTTCAAGACCGTCGCCGTGCTGGCGCGGCATTCGGCCTTCGCCCTGGCCGAGCATTCGCGCGAGGACATCCGGGCAACCGCGGAGCGGCTCGGCGCGGACTATATCGCCGAAGGCCGCGTCGAAACCGCCGGGACGGAGTATAGCGCGCGCGTGGTTCTGACCGAGACGGCATCCGGCCGGCGCGTCTGGTCGCAGAGCTTCACTTTTGCCCCGGCCGATATCTTCACCTTCCAGACGATGGTGGCGCAACGCATCGTGACGGCGCTGGTCGCCAATATCGAAAGCGCGGTGATGCGGCGCGGCCTGCCCGCGGCCGCCGCCAATGTCGAAGCCTATCTGCATTTCCTGCGCGGCAAGGAGCTGCTGCGCAGCTATGGCGAACGGGTCAACCAGGATGCGCGCGAGCATTTCCTCAAGGCGATCGAGCTCGATCCGCAATCAGGGCTGGCGCATGCCTATCTGGCTCTCGCCGAAGTGATTATCGGCGGCTACAACGACGCGCCGCGCGTCGTGCTCGACCAGGCACGCGATCGGGCGCTGCATGCGATCGCGCTCAGCCCGGACGAGGCGCGCTGCCACCGCATGCTGGCGCTGACGCTTCTCTATCGCGGCCGTGACGAATACGACGCGGTCGAGAAGCATTTCGCCCGCGCGCTGGATCTCAACCCCTACGACGCGGACACGCTCGCCCAAACCGGCTTCTTCCGGGCGCTGCGTGGCGACGGCGAGGCCGGGCTGGCCCTGCTCGACAAGGCCATCCAGCTCAATCCGATGCATCCGACCTGGTACTATCACGACCGGGGCGAAGCCTTGCTGATCCTCGGCCGCTACCGCGAGGCGGCCGCGTCCTTCTCATGTCTGCCCCGCAAGAGCGCGTGGCAATGGGCGAGACTGGCAACGTGCTACGCCCTGGCCGGGGACGCCGCAAAGGCGCTGGCCTGCGTTCGTGAAGGACGCGCCCTGGAGCCCGGCCTCACCGTCGCGCAAATCATCGAGGAAACGCGCATGGAGCGATCCGAGGACCGCGAGAGAATACGCGAGGGCCTCGAGCTGGCGGGCTGGGACATCAACGGCCCGCCCGCTCGCTAGAAGCTGATCTCCACCGCGGCGACACTTCGCTTGGCCTCGCCGTGGAACACCGCCTCGATGTTGTTGCCGTCGGGGTCGAGCAGGAAGCAGGCGTAGTAGCCCGGGTGGTAGCGGCGCTCGCCCGGCGCGCCATTGTCCTTGCCGCCGGCGGCGAGGCCCGCCTGGTAGAAGGCATCGACCATGGCGCGATCCGTCGCCTGGAAGGCGAGATGGTGGCGGCCGGTGAGCACGCCGAGCGCGGCGCGGCTGTCCGCACTGGAGACGAACAGCTCGTCGGCCCAGAAATAGTCATGCGCCTCGCCGCCGATCGGAATGCCCAGCACCTCGAACAGCGCGCCATAGAAGCGCCGGCTGGCCGCAAGGTCGCGCACCACGAGCTGGATGTGGTCGATGAGCCGGCCGCGATAGAGTTCCATGAGAGCGTTCTCCTCGTCGAGAGGGTCAATTTAGGTGGGAGGAGGTCAGCGTCAATGCGGGTGCTATAGGCTGCTGACACGCCGGCGGGACAGAGGGGGCGCGAAGGAGCTCGGCCTTGCGGGCGATCCGCTCTTTCGAAAAACTAGATAAAAAATGCAACCGGATTTGTAGGATCGGCTTCCGTCCCGGCGTCCTTCGGACGCAAGCGGCCCGGTGGACTGGAAAAACCGTGCCGCATCAAACAGGATGCCTTACGGCATGGGAGCAGAACCATGAACCATTCTTATCGTTGGGTCATCGTCGCGGCCGGCGCGCTGATGACCTGCGTGGCGCTCGGCGCCATGTTTTCGCTGGCGATCTTCCTGGAGCCGATGTCGCTCGACACGAACTGGTCGCGCACCGGCATTTCCAGCGCCATGACCTTGAACTTCCTGGTGATGGGCCTCGGCGGTTTCGCCTGGGGGGCGATCTATGACCGGGTCGGGGCGCGACCGGTCGTGCTTGCGGGCGCGGTGCTGCTCGGCCTGTCGCTGGTGGTGGCGAGCCGCGCCACCTCGCTTATCGTCTTCCAGCTGAGCTACGGCGTCATCGTAGGCCTGGCGGCCAGCGCCTTCTTCGCGCCGATGATCGCGCTCACCACCGCCTGGTTCGACACCAACCGCAGCCTCGCCGTCTCGCTGGTCTCGGCCGGCATGGGCGTGGCGCCGATGACCATCTCGCCCTTCGCCCGCTGGCTGATCACGGCCTATGACTGGCGCACCGCCATGTTCGACATCGGCGTCATGGCCTGGGTGCTCTTGCTGCCCGCCGTGTTGCTGGTGCGCCAGCCGCCGGCGGCGGCCACGGCAAGCGACGGCATGCCGGCGCCCGCCGCAAACGATCCCGGCATGAGCGTCGGCCAGGCGCTGCGCTCGCCGCAATTCATCGTGCTGGGCCTCACCTTCTTCGCCTGTTGCGCGGCGCATTCGGGTCCGATCTTCCACATGGTGAGCTATGCCATGTCCTGCGGCGTCGCGCCGATGGCGGCCGTGTCGATCTACAGCGTCGAGGGACTGGCCGGCCTCGGCGGTCGCGTGCTCTACGGCGTGCTCGGCGACCGGCTGGGCGTCAAGCCGGTGCTGGTCGCAGGCCTCGCCATACAGGGGTTGGTGATCGCCGCTTACCTCACCGTCGGCCAGCTCGAGCAGTTCTATCTTCTGGCCGTCATCTTCGGCGCCACCTATGGCGGCGTCATGCCGCTCTATGCCGTGCTGGCGCGCGAATATTTCGGCCTGCGCATCATCGGCACGGTGCTTGGCGCGGCCACGATGCTTTCCAGCCTCGGCATGTCGCTCGGCCCGCTCGCCGGCGGCATGATCTACGACGCCACCGCCAGCTATCACTGGCTGTTCATCGGCTCGGCGCTGATCGGGCTGGGTGCTGCCGGCATCGCCATC
>NZ_RZTO01000849.1:0-2572 GCF_003997225.1 Mesorhizobium sp. M2C.T.Ca.TU.002.02.1.1 | reverse complement strand
GCTCCTCGAACCGGCCGCGGGCAGTCGCGGCCGGTTTTTCGTTCGCCGCGCGCCGCGAACCCGCGAAAGCGGTGATCATTTTGCCGAATTTCATTTTTGGGCGTGAAAATCGCGCGAAGATTGCTATATTCAGGGAAATTGTGGTGAGACGGTTCCGTTAGCCCGAGGCTGCCGGACCGTTTTCTTTTTGTACCTATCGACAAGGCCGCTCCCGAAAACGGGGGCGGCGGCAGGAAAGGCCAGGCATATGATCAAGGTCCCGATGACAGGCGAGGGGTTCGCGTCATTGAAGGAAGAGCTCCGCTGGCGCCAACAGGAGGAACGCCCGCGTATCATCGAGGCGATTTCCGAAGCGCGCTCGCATGGCGACCTGTCGGAAAATGCCGAATATCACGCGGCGAAGGAATCGCAGAGCCACAATGAAGGCCGCATCAACGAGCTCGAGGATCTGATTGCGCGCGCCGAGGTCATCGACGTCTCCAAGCTTTCGGGCGACAAGGTGAAGTTCGGCGCGACGGTGGTGCTCGTCGACGAGGACACCGAGGAAAAGAAGACCTATCAGATCGTCGGCGACCAGGAAGCGGACGTGAAGTCCGGCCGCATCTCGATCTCGTCACCGATCGCGCGCGCGCTGATCGGCAAGGAAGTCGGCGACGCCATCGAGGTCAACGCCCCGGGCGGCGCGCGGGGGTATGAGATCGTCCAGGTGCAGTTTATTTGAGGACCTTTTGATAATTCTACTCTGGCGGCCGACTACAGCGCCGCGCGTCCTTTCGGACGCGCAAAGGACGCTGTAGCACTTGGTTTGCGCATGATCCTTTCCGAAAATCGAATTCGATTTTCGGGGTCATGCGCGTGCGGTTTTCTGCGCTTCCGGTGCTCACGTACTTTAAGTACGCTCCGCTCCGGTTTTCGAAAACCACGCTATTCGACTCGCCAGAGCGAATTCTGAAAAGGTCCTCACGCTGGCGCGTTTGATCTGAGCGCCAGAAGCCGTTCCGCCTCCGTCACGACCTCAGCCGGCGCGACCCTGCCGCCCGCAGGCGCAAGCAGCGTGGACGCAAACTTCCCGCGCGGGCCGGTGAGACCGGGTTCCGTCGCCAGGAAGATGGCGACCGTCGGCAGGCCGAAGGCACTGGCAAGATGGGTGAGGCCGGTGTCGGCGCCGATGACGAGCGTCGAACGGCCGAGGATCGCGGCGATATCCGCGAGCGGCGATCTCGCAACCAGCACCGTCCTTGGCACGGCGCCGGCAATGGCTTGCGCCACCTTCCTTTCCGCCTCATTCGACCAGGTAACGACCGGCGTGAATTGCCGGTCGGCCAGTTGGCGGGCGGTTTCGATCCAGTCCTCGAGCGGCCATTTCTTGTCCTCGCGACTGGTGCCGTGCAGCAGGAAGACGGTTTTGCCTTCAACGCCGGCCAGGCCGCCCGCCGGCGGCACGATGCCGGACTCCAGCGTCGACAGGTCGGGCTGATAGCCCAGCGCCAGCCCGAACAGCCGCCTAGTGCGTTCGATGGCATGCAGGTCGCGCGGCACGGCGTATTTGCGCTGATAGAACAGCGTCGCCGAAGGCTCGCGGGCGCTGGCCCGGTCGAAGCCGGCAATAGGCGCGCCGGCCTGGATGGCGACCAGGGCCGACTTCAACAAGCCTTGCGCGTCGATGACAAGATCGTAGTTTCCCGCCTGCAGCGTCTGCCGCAGACTTGCCATCTCGCGCCAGGTTCCGCCGTCGAAAAGCCTCTTGCGCCAGCGCCGGACCGCCACCTTGTGGATGGTGCCGATCGCCGGATGCAAGGCCACGATGCCGGCAAACGGCTCCTCCACGCACCAGTCGAAGCTGATGTCGGGGCGATTGCGCAGCGCGTCCTCGACGGCCGGGAACGTGTGGATGACATCGCCCATCGACGACGTCTTGACGATCAGCACTTTCATGCCGCTGCCGGAACCTCGAGCAAGCGGTCGGCCGCAGCGGTGACGCGGGCGACATCGAGCGTCTTGAGGCAGTTGAGATGGCCGAGCGGGCAGACCTTCTTGTGGCAGGGCGAGCAGGACAGATGCAGCCAGATCAGTTCGGAGCGCTCGCTGAGCGGCGGCGTGTTCTCGGGCGAGGTCGAGCCGTAGACGGCGACGATCGGCGTGCCGACGGCGGCCGCGACATGCATCAGGCCGCTGTCGTTCGAGACCGCGAGCTTCGCCGCGGCGATCAGGTCGATGGCGTCCTCCAGCCGCGTCTTGCCGGCAAGGTCGATTGAGCCCGGGGCAAGCGCCGCGATCTCACCGGTGACGTCGGCGTCGTTCTTGGAGCCGAGCAGGGCGACGCCCAGACCCCTGGCCATCATGTCGCGGGCCAGCCCGGCATAGTGGTCGCTCGGCCAGCGTTTCGCCGGGCCGAATTCGGCACCGGGCATCAGCGCCACGAATTTCTTGCCTGTCAGCCCGAACCGCGCCAGCAGATCGGCCTGGTTGGCCTTGTCGACGCTAAGATGCGGCGAGCGAAAGGTGCCGCCGCGCGCCAGGCCGAAATAGGCGCGCGCCGTGCGCCGCCTCAGGGCTTCGGGCAGCGGCACGA
>NZ_RZTO01000848.1:0-2572 GCF_003997225.1 Mesorhizobium sp. M2C.T.Ca.TU.002.02.1.1 | reverse complement strand
GGCGAGCACATTGGGCAAAAGGCCCGTGCTCTTGATGTCGACGCGGTCCCAGCGATTCTCCAGAACGGTGATGACCTTGATGCCGCTCTCCACCCGCTTCGCGCTTGCGGCCGGGTCGGCCCTCCTGGCGGTTATGACCAGGGAAGATCTCGTGCCTGCCGGCGGAAAGACGAACTCGCGGCTGGCGACGCCGCGCGTCACCTGCACGTAGACGAGGCCGTTGACCACGCCGTTGCGATTGACCACCTCGCGCAGCAGCATCGGCAGCACGCTTTCCGAGACCGGCCAAGCGATCGACAGTTCCTTCAGCGAGCGCTTGAGCCGGGCAAGATGGCGCGGCATGTCGACGATATGGCCGCGCGCCACTTCGCAGACTTCATAGACACCGTCGGCGAACTGGTATCCGCGGTCCTCAATATGGACGCTGGCTTGGGCATGGACGACATAGCGCCCGTTGACATAGGCAATGCGCGGCATGGGCACCCTCGGGGAAATATCCGGCTTTCTTAGGCGATTCCGCCCCGGCCGTAATGAACAATCGCGTGGGCCAAGCGCTTGCTATACACCGAGCGACTTCAGCTTGCGGTGGAGTGCCGAGCGTTCCATGCCGATGAATTCGGCCGTCTTCGAGATGTTGCCGCCGAAGCGGTTGATTTGGGCGATCAGATAGTCCTTCTCGAACTGCTCGCGTGCCTCGCGCAGCGGCAGCGCCATAATGTGCTGGTCCGACTGGTTGGGCGTGCGTGGCATGACGTCGCCGATCTCGGAGGGCAGAAGGTCGGCTGTGATCGGGGAATCGGGATTTTCCCCTCGCGCCAGGATCATCAGCCGTTCGACATTGTTGCGCAGCTGGCGAACATTGCCCGGCCAGTTATGCGCCTGCAGCACGGCCAGCGCATCGTCGCCGATCCGGCGCGGCTTGATGCCGGCCTGGCGCGCGATCTGCTTCATGAAATTGTCGACGAGGTAAGGGATGTCCTCGCGCCGTTCGGCGAGCCCCGGCACCATGACCGGAACCACCGCCAGGCGATGGTAAAGGTCCTCGCGGAAGCGGCCGTCGGCGATCATCGCCTCGAGGTTCTGCGAGGTCGAGGAGATGATGCGGACGTCGACCTTGACGCGTTTGGTGCCGCCGACCCGCTCGAACTGCTGCTCGACCAGCACGCGCAGGATCTTGTTCTGCGTCTCGCGCGGCATGTCGGCGACTTCATCGATGTAGAGGATGCCGCGATGCGCTTCCTCCAGCGCGCCGACCTTGCGCTCGGTGCCGTTCGATTCGGTGCCGAACAGCTCGATCTCCATGCGCTCGGGCGTGATGGTGGCCGCGCTCAGCGTGACGAACGGACCGGCCTTGCGCGACGACAGCGCGTGAATGGCGCGCGCCGTCAGCTCCTTGCCGGAGCCGGACGGGCCGACGATCATGACGCGGCTGTTGGTGGGCGCGACGCGCTCGATCGTCTGCCGCAGCTGGCTCATGGCCGAGGACATGCCGATCAGGTCGAAGGTCTCGCCGCTGCGCTGCTTGAGGTCGGAGACCTCACGCCGCAGCTTGGACGTCTCCAGGGCGCGCTCGGCGATCAGGATCAGCCGGTCGGCCTTGAACGGCTTCTCGATGAAGTCGTAGGCGCCGCGCCGGATGGCCGACACAGCCGTTTCGATATTGCCGTGGCCGGAGATCATCACCACCGGCATGTTCGGATGCATGGTCTTGATCTCGTCGAGCAGCGCCAGGCCGTCAAGGCGCGAGCCCTGCAGCCAGATGTCGAGGAAAATCAGCCGCGGCGCGCGATCGGCGATCGCCGCGAGCGCACTGTCGGCGTCATGCGCCGTACGGGTTTCATGACCCTCGTCGCTCAGGATACCGGCGACAAGTTCGCGGATGTCTTCCTCGTCATCGACGATGAGAATGTCAGACGCCATTATCGACCTTTTCAGTTTCTCGTTCGTGTTCGTTTCGGCCTTCACCGCGTGGCGGCGCGGCTACGACCGTCGCCGGCGGCAGGATGATCGAGATCATCGCGCCCCGGCCGCCATGGAAATCCTCTGGCGCGTCGTGCAATTCGAGACGGCCGCCATGGTCCTCCACGATCTTCTTGACGATAGCGAGGCCAAGCCCGGTCCCCTTCTCGCGCGTCGTCATATAGGGCTCGAGAAGCCGTTGGCGATTCTCGCGCGGCAGCCCCTTGCCGTTGTCGATAACGTCGATTCGTATGGCGCCATCTTGGCGTCCGGCCTGAATCCGGATTGTGCCGTCCGAACGGTCGTCGGCATCAAGTCCGTCGATCGCCTCGGCCGCGTTCTTGATGACGTTGCCGAAGGCCTGCGCCATCAGGCGGCTATCGAAAGTGCCCTTCAACGGCTCGCTGCCGAAGTCGCGTTCGAAGGCGATGTCGGAGCGGCTCACCTCGACCAGGAAGGACGCCTCGCGCAGCGACTCACGCAGGTCTATCGCCTTCATCTCCGGCTTCGGCATGCGGGCAAAGGCCGAGAATTCGTCGACCATGCGGCCGATGTCCTCGACCTGGCGGATGATGGTATCGGTGCACTGGTCGAAGACCTCGCGGTCCTCGGT
>NZ_RZTO01000847.1:0-2575 GCF_003997225.1 Mesorhizobium sp. M2C.T.Ca.TU.002.02.1.1 | reverse complement strand
ACGCCACACTCGCCGAGTGCAGAAAACAGGCTCGAAGCCTCAGGAAATGACAGATAGCGGAACAGGCTGGTGCCGCCGGAGACCGGGACATCGAATCGGTCAAGCAGTGCGTCGAGCCGTCTGGCATCCTGTGCCAGGCGTTTGCGCATATCGGCCTGCCAATTCGCATCCGACAGCGCACGAATGCCATATTCGAGCGCGGGACCGGCTACCGCCCAAGGCCCGAGCTGCGCATCCAGCCGCTCGGCCGTCAGCGGATCCGTCAGCGCGAAGCCGAGCCTGACGCCTGCAAGCCCGAAGAACTTGCCGAACGAGCGCAGCGCGACAATGCCGCCTTCCGCGACATCCCCTGCCAGGCTTTGCTCGATCGGACCGACATCCATGAAGGCTTCGTCGACGACCAGCAGCCCGCCCTTGGCGCGAAGCCGCGCGGCAAGGTCGAGCAGGCGGGCCTTTTCGATCACCCGCCCGTCAGGATTGTTGGGATTGACCAGCACCGCAAGGTCCGCCTCGACCAGCGCGTCGAAATCACCGACTTCTGCGACCGCATGGCCGGCTATGGCCGCAGCCCGGGCGTGTTCGGCATAGGTCGGGCCAAGCACCCGTGCGTTGCCGGGCCGTACCAGCGAAGCAACGCGCGGCAAAAGAATCTGTGTGCCGGGTGCCGCCGCCACATGCGCCGCCGACGGCGCGCCATAGGCTCTAGCCGCAATTTCGGCCAATTCGCGCAGTTGTCCTGCCTCCGGCAATCGGGTCAGGGCGGTGGCGGGCAGTTCGAAAAGCGGATAGGAGTGCGGGTTGATACCTGTCGAGAGGTCCACGAAAGGTTGTGGTGCATGAGGAAAAAGCGCGCTTGCCCGGCCAAGGCTGCCGCCATGATCAACCGCCGCGATCGCGCCGCTTAGTAGCTTCATGTCTGTCCTGATCGCTTTCCTGTCACTCGCCGTCGAACGCGCCCTCGGCTACCCGGACTGGCTGTTCAACGCCATCGGCCATCCGGTAACCTGGATCGGCAGGCTGATATCCTTTCTCGATCGCCGGCTCAACCGCGCGACGGATTCCGACGAATTGCGTCGCCGACGCGGCGTCCAGGCCTTGCTTGTCATTCTGCTGGTCCCCGGCCTGATCGGCCTGGCGCTGCATGTCATGCTCTGGCTGATCTTTCCGTCGGGCCTGGTCGTCGCCGCCATCCTCGGCTCCACGCTGCTGTCGCAGAAAAGCCTCGCCGAACATGTCGAGGACGTCGCCGACGCGCTGGAGACCGGCGGCCTGACGCTTGGCCGCATCGCCGTTTCGCGCATCGTCGGCCGCGATCCCGAAAAGCTCGACAAGGCCGGCGTTGCGCGCGCGGCGATCGAAAGCCTGGCCGAGAATTTTTCGGACGGCATCGTCGCGCCCGCCTTTTGGACCGGCATCGGCGGGCTTGGCGGCGGTGCTGCCTACAAGGCCGCCAACACCGCCGATTCGATGATCGGCCACCGCACGCCGAAACACGAAGCCTTTGGCCGGGCGGCTGCCCGCTTCGATGATCTGATCAACCTGCCCGCATCGCGGCTGACTGGCCTGCTCATCGTGCTGGCTGCCTTTCTGGTCCCCGGCGCCGATCCGCGCGCTGCCTGGCAAATCATGCGGCGCGACGCCAGGAAACATCGCTCGCCCAATGCCGGCTGGCCGGAAGCCGCGATGGCCGGCGCGCTGGGGCTGTCGCTCGCCGGACCGCGCAGCTATGGCGGCGAGGTCGTGGAGGACGCCTTCATGGGCGAAGGCGGCCGCCGCGAGGCCGAAAGCACCGATATCCGCCAGGCGCTGAAGCTCTATCGCGTCGCCGACTGGCTGCTGCTCGGCCTGTTCGCGGTGCTGTCGGCGATCGTGATCTACCTGACCATTTTGCTCACTCAGTGACTTGGCAGCCCGGTTTGCCAAGAGACACGGACTTCCTTTGCATTCGGGTCGGTAGCGGCACCAAATCTCTTGATCGCATAACCACCAACGGCCGCTGACGAGGATTTCAAGACAGGCTCAATGGCGACAAAAAGCCTCTCGGCATCTGGCCCATACAAATAGAGGGTACATTTACCCCCACCGAATTCGTCACCGTCGAACTCACCGACGTCCGCATTCGAAATGGCCTGCTGCAACTGATCCTCCAGGGCTTGGACGGATTGTCGCTCTTGCGGCGTTCCAAACTGACCGCCGCTCAGAAGAAGATAAACAATTACCGCTTGTTCCAACGGACACTCCCAACTGTGGCGGCTAGAACTCGATCCCCTGCTGCGCTTTGACGCCCGCCGAGAAATGGTGCTTGGTCAGCCCCATTTCGGTGACGAGATCGGCCGCCTCGACGAGCAGCGGCTTGGCGTTGCGGCCGGTGACGATGACGTGCAGATCGTCCCGGCGCGCCTTCAGCGCCGCGACCACCTTTTCCAAGTCGAGATAATCGTAGCGCAGCGCGATGTTGAGCTCGTCGAGCACCACGAGGCTGATCGACGGATCGGCCATCAGCTCGAGCGCTTTGGCCCAGGCCGCTTCGGCGGCGGCGATGTCGCGCTTGAGGTCCTGCGTCTCCCAGGTGAAC
>NZ_RZTO01000846.1:0-2576 GCF_003997225.1 Mesorhizobium sp. M2C.T.Ca.TU.002.02.1.1 | reverse complement strand
GGACGGCACGGTCTATGTGCTGGAGGTCAACCCCCGCGCCTCACGCACCGTGCCCTTCGTCGCCAAGACCATCGGGCGCCCGATCGCCAAGATCGCGGCGCGCATCATGGCCGGCGAGACGCTGGAAAACGCCTTCGCGCACTACGGCGCCATGCCCGACCCGCGCAATCCCGGCCACATCGCGGTCAAGGAAGCCGTCTTCCCCTTCGCCCGCTTCCCCGGCGTCGACATCCTGCTCGGGCCGGAAATGCGCTCGACCGGCGAGGTCATGGGCCTGGATCGCGATTTCGCGCTGGCCTTCGCCAAGAGCCAGCTCGGAGCAGGCGTTGATCTCCCTCGCGCGGGCACGCTGTTCGTCTCGGTGCGCGACGAGGACAAGAAGGGCATCCTGCCGGCGGTGAAACGCCTCGCCGGCCAGGGCTTCAAGGTGCTGGCCACCTCCGGCACCGCCCGCTTCCTCGCCGAGAACGGCGTGGTCGCCGAAAAGATCAACAAGGTGCTGGAAGGCCGCCCCCACATCGAGGACGCCATCCGCAACCGCCAGGTCCAGATCGTCTTCAACACCACCGACGGCCAGAAAGCGGTGTCGGACTCGAAGTCGCTGCGCCGGGCAACGCTGATGCAGAAGGTGCCATATTACACGACACTCTCGGGCGCTGCGGCGGTGGCGGAGGCGATTGCGGCGCTGCGGGCGGGGAACCTCGAAGTGCGGCCGCTGCAGGAGTATTTTGGGTGAGGCGGGCGCGCCAGAGGAGCCGGTATCCTCTGGCGACGCCAACCTGCTCGGAGATTTTTTGTACAAATTTTTCCGCTTCAATTTAACTACTATACCCCGCATTCACACCTTATATTTCTCGCGTTGTGGCGAATCGGGGGGGAGAATGCTAACGAACGTCCAGCCGACACGGTCCCGCTTGGTATTAGCTTCAAGCGGCAGTATCTCAATTGGCACTAATCTAGAAGATCGCTTTCTGGAGGTAAAAGGGCTAGCCTTATCGTATATTTCACAAAAGATAGGTAGCCTTCCAAGCGATATATTGGCCAAGGATCAGTATGAGAGCCCCGAGGGTTCTCTTTCAATTGAAACTCTGCAGACCGAATTTGGAATCATCTGGGCAATACGATTGT
The DNA here is from genome assembly GCF_003997225.1 of Mesorhizobium sp. M2C.T.Ca.TU.002.02.1.1. Classification (NCBI taxonomy): domain Bacteria; kingdom Pseudomonadati; phylum Pseudomonadota; class Alphaproteobacteria; order Hyphomicrobiales; family Phyllobacteriaceae; genus Mesorhizobium; species Mesorhizobium sp. M2C.T.Ca.TU.002.02.1.1. The sequence continues at coordinate 1,448 of NZ_RZTO01000846.1, read as the reverse complement.
CGGAGCCTGACGACGAAGTTCCAGGACGCTCTTGGAGCGTTGAACTTAGCGCCGGAAAATCAACTAAAGAAATACTGATTGGATTTAGGCTCAATTGCTTTTCTAGAAATTACGACTTTGAATTCAACAATAGCGTTCCGAGAGTACTTCGTAACCTCGTAAATAACTTTTCCTACAGCGACTACGGGTATAGGCTATCTCAAAGACCTATGATTATTCAGAGTGCATCAGACGCAGAATTTCTATACGATCTGATAAGCAATAAGAAAAGATGGAGAAATGCTGTTGTTGTCTCGTGCGATGATAATTTTGATGCTTTAGTGAATTACGCCGGACTTGCATACAGTTTAAGCGGAGCCGCACATGTCGCAGCAATCAACCCATCCGCGTCTTTTCATCTTTCGTCTTTGGTTGGTAAAGAATTGTCCGTATTTGATCGCGGAGTAAGAATTTACAGGCCAAATTTCTCGGAAGAAGATCAGCCAACTCGTCATACATTGATACTAAAGAGGCAGATCGACAAAGTTCCTATTGTCATACGAAGAGGAGTTGAGGAAGCCATAAGGCGAGATTGTTTTCGAATATCTATTGAGCGTGACAAGCTTGCTCAGGCTGTACCCAGTTTCGTGGATGTACGATTAGCAGCAACAAAGGCGCGATTAAGCGCTTTGAACGAGAAAAAATCATCGAATGATGATGTCTTGCGGGCTGAAATAGAAGCCAGAATGGCGGCAGAATCGCAATCGGAGTCGGCGATGTCGATGGCTCTTCAGGAGGAGGAGCTAAGAAAAGAAATTGAGGCAGAGAGGGACAACTATCGAGCACAGCTTTATGCCATTCGCACTAGGGTAGAAGCGCTGGAGAGCAGATTATCCCAGGCCGGCGAACAATTGGAAACAGGTAGTCGACCCACTTCGTATGACGAAATTTCGGCGTGGGTAGAGGAGAATTTTTCGGGTAAACTAGTTCTGCATCCGAGAGCAAAAAAAGCCCTCAAAAGCGCCATTTATGAAGATGTTGGCGTCGTCTGTGAAACACTTTCTCTTCTAGCCGGAGAATATAGGAAAGTTTGCCTAGGCGAGATGAGGAGGGAAGAATTTGAAGAAGTCATTTCGCACAAGCACCTAGATATGAGTGGATCTATCAGCGAAGAAAGAGCTAAAGAATTCGGCGAAGAGTATTTCATAAAATGGCGTGATAGAAAGCTTTTTCTGCATGGCCACATCCAGAAAGGAAATTCTCGAGACGAGCGGTACTGCTTGAGAGTTTACTTTTTATGGGAACCAGAAGACTCTCTAATCGTGGTCGGGTGGCTACCTTCTCATCTTACCAATCGCTTAACTTAAATTTGACGTTTCCAAGTCAGCGATGGCCGTAAGTCTCGCACATGATTAAAAGGCGCGCCCTGTTATGGTGGTGGCCGTTGTATCCTTTGTCTCGTGTCAGTT